>JAGOCV010000089.1 GCA_017998575.1 Burkholderiaceae bacterium | reverse complement strand
GGCGGCATCATGGCCATCCTGGGCGAGCTCGAGCGTGCCGGCAAGCTGCACACCGATGTGCCCACCGTGCACGCCAGGACGCTGGGCGAAGCGCTCGACCAGTGGGACATCACGCGCACGCAGGACGACGCCGTGCGCACCTTCTACATGGCCGGCCCCGCCGGCATTCCCACGCAGGTGGCGTTCAGCCAGGCGACGCGCTGGCCCAGCCTGGACGACGACCGCGCCGAAGGCTGCATCCGCTCGTACGAGCACGCCTTCAGCAAGGAAGGCGGGCTGGCCGTGCTGACCGGCAACATCGCGAAGGATGGCTGCGTGGTCAAGACCGCGGGCGTCGACGAATCCATCCTCGTGTTCGAAGGCCCGGCCCACGTGGTCGAGTCGCAGGACGAGGCCGTGGAGAACATCCTGGCCGACAAGGTCAAGGCAGGTGACGTGGTGGTCGTGCGCTACGAAGGCCCCAAGGGCGGCCCCGGCATGCAGGAAATGCTCTACCCCACGAGCTATATCAAGTCCAAGGGCCTGGGCAAGGCGTGCGCGCTGCTCACCGACGGGCGCTTCTCGGGCGGCACCTCGGGCCTGTCGATCGGCCACTGCTCGCCCGAGGCAGCCGCCGGCGGCGCCATCGGCCTGGTGAAGAACGGCGACCGCATCCGCATCGACATCCCCAACCGCACCATCGACGTGCTGGTGAGCGATGACGAACTGGCCCGCCGCCGCGAACAGCAGAACGCCGTGGGCTGGAAGCCTGCCCAGCCGCGTCCGCGCAAGGTCTCGGCCGCGCTCAAGGCCTATGCCAAGCTCGTGATGTCGGCCGACAAGGGCGCCGTGCGCGATCTCTCCCTGCTGGACGACTGAGGCCGCTGCGCCGCATGGAAAGGCCGCCGCGTGCGGCCTTTTCCTTGGGTGGGCTTTGCTGCACTGCACATCGCGGGTCTTGGGGTTGCACCCCATGGCCCCGCGTCTGGCGCGGTGGGCACAATGGGCTTCAAGGAGCGAGATGCCGATATGACTTCACCCGTCCTCCTGCGCGCCGGCCAGACCGCGTGCGACCTGCGCCCCGATCTCGGGGGCTGCATCAGCGGCCTGTGGCACCACGGTGCGGCCGTGCTGCGGTCGGTGCCGCCCACCGACCTGGAGCGGGCCCGCGCCTCGGGCTGCTACCCGCTCGTGCCGTTCTCCAACCGCATCGGCCAGGCCACGCTGCACTGGCAGGGCACGGGCCATCCGCTGGTGCGCAACAACGCCCCCGAGCCGCACGCCATCCACGGCGTGGGGTGGCAGCGCCCCTGGGCCGTGCTGGAGCAGTCGGACGACTTCGCGCTGCTCTCGCACGAGCACCGCGCCGACGACAGCTGGCCGTTCGCCTACGACGCCTCGCAGACGGTGCGCCTGCGCGAGGGCGCGCTGGAACTCACGCTGTCGGCCACCAACCAGTCGCCCGGTCCCGCGCCCATGGGCCTGGGCTGGCATCCGTACTTCGTCAAGCGCACGCGCAGCCGCATCGCATTCGAGGCCACCGGCCGCTGGGAGATGGGCGAGGACAAGCTGCCCACCCATCACGCGGCGGCGCGCGGGCTCGACGTGGACTGCGCGCGGCTGGACGTCGATCACTGCTTCGATGGCTGGCAAGGCGTGGCGCGTCTGCGCGACGAGGCGCTGCGCCTGCGCATCACGTCGGACCTGAAGCGGCTGGTGGTGTTCACCAACGACACGCGCGACTTCGTCGCGGTGGAGCCCGTGAGCCACGTCAACAATGCGCTCGCGCTGCTGCACGGCGGCCGCGCCAATGCCGCGGCACTCGGCGTGGTGGTGCTGCAGCCCGGCGAATCCATGACCGTGCAGATGACCATCGAGATGGAGAGCGTGCAATGAACTGGCAGACCGTTGTGGCCGAGCGCAGCGCGCTCGGCGAATCGCCGTTCTGGCATCCGCAGGAGAGCCAGCTCTACTGGGTGGACATCAGCGCGCGCCAGATCAGGCGAGCCAATGCGTTCACGGGCGCGCTCGAAAAGTGGGACATGCCGTCCGAGCCTGGCTGCATCGCCCCTGCCGCCAGCGGCGGCCTGGTGATCGCGCTGCGTGACGGCATCTACCGCGCGCGCAGCTGGGGCGGTGCGCTCATGCCGCTGGTACGCTTCAACCACGATACCGACACCATGCGCTTTAACGACGGCAAGTGCGATGCGCAGGGCCGCTTCTGGGCCGGCACCATCTACGAGCCGCGCGACGCCCGCCGGGCCGACCTGTACTGCATCGACTGCCGCCCCGCCAACGGCAACGGCGGCAAGCCGCAGGTGCAGCTGAAGGCGCACAACGCCACCATCGCCAACGGCCTGGGCTTCGCGCCCGATGACCGCACCCTGTACTGGGCCGACACGCCGCTGCACGTCGTGCATGCCTGGGACTGGGAGCCGTCGGCCAATGCCATGCGCCGCCACCGTGTGTTCCACCAGTTCAAGCCCAAGCCGCCCGGCTGGCGCTGGGACGACCCGGCCGCGGCGCCCTACGGCGGCCGGCCCGACGGCGCCGCCGTGGATGCCGAAGGCTGCTACTGGGTGGCCATGATGGAAGGCGCGCGGCTGGCGCGGCTCTCGCCCGAAGGTCACGAGATCGCCAGCGTGGCGCTGCCCGTGCTGCGGCCCACGATGCCGTGCTTCGGTGGCGACGACCTGCGCACGCTGTATGTGACCAGCATCGGCCATGGCGCCAGCGACGCCGAGCTGGCGCGCTACCCCGAGGCCGGCCGCATCCTCTCGATGCGTGTGGACGTGCCCGGCCTGCCCGTGAATTTTTTCGTCGACTGAGCCCGTAAAAAGCTCAAGCGCCCGCACGGCCTGCGGCGCTACCATCGGGCGCCCCATGACGACCCACGACAACGACACGCCGCCGGCCCCGGCAGATGCGGCGCCCCTGCTGCAGCACGGCCGCCCACCGCACCCCGCGCTCGCGCCGCTGGTGGAGCGCATCCGCGCCGCTGCCGCCGACGGCACGCCGCTGCGGCTGCGCGGCGGCGGCACCAAGGACTTCCTGGGCGCGCGGCTGGCCGGCGAGGTGCAGGGCACACGGGCGCTCACCGGCATCGTCAGCTACGAACCCAGCGAACTCGTCGTCACCGTGCACGCCGGCACGCCGCTGGCCGAACTCGAAGCCGCGCTCGCCGCGCAGGGCCAGCAGCTGGCCTGTGAGCCGCCGCACTTCGGCGCGGGCGCCACGGTGGGCGGCATGGTGGCCGCCGGTCTGGCCGGCCCGGCACGCGCCAGCCGGGGCGGCGTGCGCGACTTCATGCTCGGCGTCACCGTGGTCAATGGCCGGGGCGAGGTGCTGAGCTTCGGCGGCCAGGTGATGAAGAACGTGGCGGGCTACGACGTGTCGCGCCTCATGGCCGGCTCGTGGGGCACGCTCGCGCTCATCGCCGAGGTGTCGCTCAAGGTGCTGCCCGTGCCGCCTGCGCGGGCCACGCTGCGTTTCGACGGAGTGGCCGAGGCGGCAGCCATCGCGTTGCTCAACCGCTGGGGCGGGCAGCCGCTGCCGCTCGATGCCTCGGCCTGGCAGCCGGACGCGGCCAGCACGGGCGGCGGCACGCTGTGGTTGCGCCTGGCCGGCGCGCGTGCCGCCGTGGCCTCGGCCCTGCACTCGCTCAGGCAGGCGCATGGCGGCCACACCGTGGACGATGGCGAGGCCGCCGCCCTGTGGCACGCGCTGCGCGAGCAGGCCGAGCCGTTCTTCACGCCTGCGCCGGGCCAGGCGCTGTGGCGCCTGTCGGTGCCCGACACCACGCCGCCACTGGGCCTGGGCCCTACGCTCGTCGAATGGCACGGCGCGCAGCGCTGGGTGCAGCGCCCGCTGGCCGATGCCGCGCTGCTGCGCGAGACGATGACACGTGTGGGTGGCCACGCCACGCTGTGGCGCACGCACGATGGCAGCCGCAGCGACGACGCCTTCACACGGCCGGCCGAATCGCTGCTGCGCATCCATCGGGGACTCAAGCATGAGTTCGATCCAGGGGGCATCCTGGGCCCGGGCCGCATGTACGCCGATCTCTGAACCGCCGCACGCACCACGCGCACCCACGATGCAAACCCACCTCGCCGAAGAATTCAGGGGCACGCCCGAAGGGCAGGAGGCCGAGGCCATCCTGCGCAAGTGCGTGCACTGCGGCTTCTGCACCGCCACCTGCCCCACGTACCAGTTGCTGGGCGACGAGCTCGACGGGCCGCGCGGACGCATCTACCTCATCAAGCAGGTGCTCGAAGGCGAGGCGCCCACGCGCAGCACGCAGCAGCACCTCGACCGGTGCCTGACCTGCCGCAATTGCGAAACCACCTGTCCCAGCGGCGTGCAGTACGGCCACCTGGTCGACATCGGCCGCAAGCTGGTCGACGAGCGCGTGCCACGCCCCGCGCCGCAGCGGGCCGTGCGCTGGCTGCTGAAAGAAGGGCTCACGTCGCCACTGTTCGGGCCCGCGATGAAACTGGGCCAGTCGGTACGCGGCCTGCTGCCCGCCACGCTGCGCGCCAAGGTGCCCGAGCCGCGCGACGCGGGCACGTGGCCCGCACCCGGGCAGCACGCGCGCCGCATGCTGATGCTGGCCGGCTGCGTGCAGCCCGCCATGTCGCCCAACATCAACGCCGCCACCGCCCGCGTGCTGCATGCGGCCGGCATCGACGCCATCATCGCCCCCGCAGCCGGTTGCTGCGGCGCGGTGAAGTTCCACCTCAACGACCACGAGGGCGGCCTGGCGCAGATGCGCGCCAACATCGATGCGTGGTCGCCCTACCTGAAAGCGGCGCAAGGCCACGAGCCCGTTGAAGCCATCGTCATGAACGCCTCGGGCTGCGGCGCGACCGTGCGCGACTACGGCCACCTGCTGCGCCACGATCCGCAGTACGCCGACAAGGCCCGCGCCATCAGCGACCTGACGCGCGACCTCAGCGAGCTGCTGCCCGACCTCGTGCCCGCGCTGCAGGCGCGCGGCGCCACCATCACGCCGCCGGCCGGCACCATCGCCTACCACTCGCCCTGCACCTTGCAGCACGGCCAGAAGCTGCGCGGTGGCGTCGAGAAGCACCTGGGCGCCCTGGGCTTCGACATCCGCGTGACCACCAGCGAATCGCATCTGTGCTGTGGCTCGGCCGGTACGTACTCGGTGCTGCAGCCCGAGCTGGCCTATCCGCTGCGCGACCGCAAGCTGGGGCATCTGCAGGCGCTGGCGCCGGTGGCCATCGCATCGGCCAACATCGGCTGCATCACCCACCTGCAAAGCGGCACGGGCGTGCCGGTAAGGCATTGGGTGGAAATGCTGGATGAGGCGTTGACGGGCGCCGGCTAGCGACACGCAGCGCTCAGTCCTCGTGGACTCGCGCCCGGCTCGACGAAGCCTGGCGGAGCGCCGATACTTGCCGGCGATCAATCCTCTCGTGGAGCCGAGCATGAAGAACGCCATTCCCCTCGCCACGGCCTTCGTCGCCGTCATGCTGGTATCGGGCTGCGCCAACCGCCAGCCTTCCTCCGCCGAGATCCGCATCCAGAGCACCCCGGCCCCCGGGGCCCTGGCGGTCGGTTCGACCCCGGCGCCGTTCTGCCTTCACATCCGCTACGCCAACGCCTACGAGTTCGGCGTGATGACGCACAACGACGCCCAGGCCTGGGTCATGGATGGCGATTGCGCGACGGCCGGCGCGCGGCGCGCCGTGGCCGCGATCGACCTGCGCTGGCGCTACCAGTACGACAGCACGGGCAGCCAGGGTTGCGTGGCGACCGATAGCTGCGCGATCGCCGACAGGAACTACGGCGAGGGTCGACGGCTCGCCTGCGTGGCGGCCACGGCGCGCGATCCGGGCTGGGTGGCCAGCGGCAGCACCGACTGGCACGCCTGCGCGAGGTGAGTCGTGCCGGGGGCGCGTTGTTTCAGGCCGAGGCCAGCGCGCGCTCGATGTCGGCCTGCAGATCCTTGGGTTTGTCGGTGGGTGCGTAGCGGCGGATCACCTGCCCGTCCTTGCCGATCAGGAACTTGGTGAAGTTCCACTTGATCGCCTTGGTGCCCAGCAACCCCGGCGCTTCGGCAGTGAGCCACTTGTAGAGCGGGTCGGCGCCCGGGCCGTTGACGTCGATCTTCTCCATCATCGGGAAGGTGACGCCGTAGTTGAGCGAGCAGAAGCCGGCGATCTCGTCGTTGCTGCCCGGGTCCTGGCTGCCGAACTGGTTGCACGGAAAACCCAGCACGGTGAGGCCGCTCGCGCCGTACTTGCGGTGCAACTCTTCCAGCCCTTCGAACTGCGGTGTGAAGCCGCATTTGCTGGCGGTGTTGACGATCAGCAGCACGCGGCCTTTCAGGTCACGCAGCGGCACGTTGGCGCCGCCGATCTGGCGGGCTTCGAAGTCGTAGACGGTGGTCATGGCGGGCTCCTGGTGTGTCCGGTGGCCGCCTGACGGGCGGCCTCAGTGGTGGTGCGTGTCGCTGCGCGCGATGGCCAGCAGATGGTCCACTTCGGCGCGGTGGCGGATCACATTGTGCGCGTGCCAGCGCTGGATGATCCACATGAAGCCGGCCACCACCAGGCCGAACGCGGTGATGGCGCCGAAGGCCGACAGGCCCAGGCCGGTGGAGAGGCTGTAGAACGCGCCCAGGCCCAGGATGCAGGCCTGCTCGTTGAAGTTCTGCACGGCGATGGAGCGGCCCGCGCCCATGAGGTTGTGGCCGCGGTGCTGCAGCAGCGCATTCATCGGCACCACCAGGAAGCCGCCCAGGCCCCCCAGCAGGATCAGGAACGGCGCGGCCATCCAGACGTTGTCGATGAAGTTCATCAGGATGACCAGAAGGCCCATGCCGATGCCCAGCGGAATCACGCGCGTGGCCATGTCGAGCTTCATCTTCATCGATGCGACCACGGCGCCCACGGCGGTGCCGATGGCGACCACGCCCACCAGCGACGATGCCTGCGTGGTGCTGTAGCCCAGAGCGGCGGCGGCCCAGGCCAGCACGATGTAGCGCAGGTTGCCCGAGACGCCCCAGAACAGCGTGGTGGTGGCCAGCGAGATCTGGCCCAGCTTGTCCTTCCACAGGCGCGAGTTGCAGCTCCAGAAGTCGGGCAGCATCTCCAGCGGGTTCTTCGGCATGGGCCGCATCTCGACGCCGGTGTGCGGAATGCGGGTGTTGAACCACGCGGCCAGCAGGTACACGAAGATCAGCACGCAGATGGCGGCTTCGGCCGGGGTGTCGATGCCGGTGTCGATGAAAGGCAGGTCGATCGACAGCAGCCGGTCGGACACGTGGCGCCCCACCAGTTGCCCACCCAGCAGCACCCCGAGGATGATGGAGCCGATGGTGAGCCCCTCGATCCAGCCGTTGGCCTTGACCAGTTGCGAAGGCGGCAGCAGCTCGGTCAGGATGCCGTACTTGGCCGGCGAATATGCGGCGGCACCCAGGCCGACGATGGCGTAGGCCAGCAGCGGGTGCGAGCCGAACAGCATCATCAGGCAGCCGAACACCTTGATGAAGTTGCTCACGAACATCACCTTGCCCTTGGGCAAGGCGTCGGCGAAGGCCCCCACGAACGGCGCCAGCACCACGTAGAACAAAGCAAACATCGGCACCAGCGCGGCGCGTTGCCAGTCGGGGGCACCGCCGGTGCGCAGCAGTTCGATGGCGGCGATGAAGATCGCGTTGTCTGCCAGCGACGAGCAGAACTGCGCTGACATGATGGTGTAGAAACCGCGCTTCATCGAGGGGGCGGGGGAAGTGGAGGCAGGCAGGCCGTTCAGTCAGGCTGACGGCTGATTCAGGATGGAACGGGTCTCCAGGGGCACAGCGGGTTATAGCATGCGGCCCGGTGCCAAAATCCCGGAATTCCCCGCGTCTGCCCGGCCTGTTCCGGTCTTTTTCATGCCACGTCCGATTCTTGCCACGATCCACCCCCAGGGCCTTCAGCACAACCTGCAGCGCGCACAGCGCGCCGCGCCCGATGCCCGCGTGTGGGCGGTCGTCAAGGCCAATGCCTATGGCCATGGAATCGAGCGCGCCTTCGACGGGCTGCGTGCTGCCGACGGCTTCGCGCTGCTCGACCTGGCCGAGGCCGAGCGCGTGCGCGCGCTGGGATGGCGAGGCCCGATCCTGCTGCTGGAGGGGGTGTTCGAGTCGCGCGATCTCGAACTGTGCTCGCGCCTGGGCCTGTGGCATGCCGTGCATTGCGATGAGCAGATCGACATGCTCGCGGCCCACAAGACGCACCAGCCGCACCGCGTCTTCCTGAAGATGAATTCGGGCATGAACCGGCTGGGCTTCCCGCCGGCGCGCTACCGCGCCGCGTGGGCCCGGCTCAACGCACTGCCGCAGGTGGACGAGATCTCGTTCATGACGCACTTCAGCGACGCCGATTCCCCGCGTGGCATCGCGCACCAGTTGCAGGTGTTCAACACCACCACGGACGGCCTGCCGGGCGAGCGCTCGCTGTCCAACAGCGCCGCCATGCTGCGCCACACGGCGGGGCTGGAGTCGGCGGCTGCACTGCGTTCCGACTGGGTACGCGCCGGCATCCTCATGTACGGCAGCGCGCCCGACTTTCCCGAGCACTCGGCCGCGCACTGGGGCCTGGAGCCGACCATGACGCTGTCCAGCCGCGTCATCGGCATCCAGCACCTCAAGGCGGGCGACACGGTGGGCTATGGCTCCACCTTCACGGCCGAGGGGCCGCTCACCATCGGCGTGGTCGCCTGCGGCTATGCCGATGGTTATCCGCGCCACTGCAGCACCGGCACGCCGGTGCTGGTGGATGGCGTGTCCACGCGCATGGTGGGCCGCGTGAGCATGGACATGATCACCGTGGATCTGACGCCCGTGCCGCAGGCTGGCGTGGGCACGCCGGTCACGCTGTGGGGGCGCGGGCCGGGCGGGGCGGTGTTGCCCATCGACGAAGTGGCGCAGGCCGGCGGCACGGTGGGCTACGAGTTGATGTGCGCGGTGGCGCCACGCGTGGCGGTGGCCGTCGACTGACGGAGCCTACTTCTTGCGCAGGCCCAGTGCCACCACCGTTCCCACCACCAGCAGTGCGCCCGCCACCTGCACCGGCGCGATCGCCTGGCCCAGGATCAGCCAGGCGAGCACGAGGGCGAAGACGGGCTCCACGTTCATGATCGCCGTGTTGCTGCCCACGCCCAGGCGCGGCAGCACGGTGAACATCAGGGTGAAGCCTGTGCCGAAGAACAATGTGAGGCCGGCCAGACCCCACCAGCCGGCGGGGGCCTGCGGGAAATGGAAGCCTCCCTGCGACGCCACCATGGCCAGCGCCACGGCGCCCGCCACGAGCATCGTGGCGGCCGTGCGGAGACGGCCGTCCAGCCCCTGCGTTTCGTGCTGCGTGAACACCAGCGCCAGCGCGAACAGCATCGCGCCCGCCACGGCGAAGCCTACGCCCACGCCGATGCGCTGCCATTGCCCGGCCGCGCCCAGGCCCGACGCGGCGCCCGACACATCCAGTGCCAGCGCCAGTCCGGCCAGGATCACGGGCATGGCCAGCACGGCCGCGCGCTCGGGCCGGCGGCGGTACACCAGCCAGTCGAACAGCGCGGCCCAGATCGGGTAACTGTTGAAGGCCAGCAGCGCCAGCGCCACCGGGATGCGCGCCACGGCCGAATACAGGCACAGGCTCTGCGCGCCCACCAGCAGGCCGATGAAGGGCAGGGCGCGCTTGTGCCGCGCGCTCAGGACGAGCGGCACGCGCTGCACCCCGATCAACAGGGCCATCACGGCGACGATGGCGAGGCTGCGCACGGTGACGGCGGTGGCGACGTCGGTGCCGTGGTTGAAGGCGAAGCGCGCCGCCACGTGGTTGGAGCCCATCAGCAGGGCGATCAGCAGCAACGTGGCGAAGGCGGTGCCCGAGAGGGCGCGCGTGGGCGAAGTCATGCGGCGATTGTGGCCCGTGCGCGGCGGGCGCGCAGGGCCGCCAACCGCCCGGGCGTTCAGTACAGGCCGCGCATCTGCGCGTGCAGCCGCGCCAGTCCGTACAGGATGTCGGTCTGCGGCGTGGGCACGCCGGTTACGCTGCCCAGCTCGCGCACGGCGCCCACCAGCGCGTCGAGTTCCACCGGCCGGCCGGCTTCCACGTCCTGGAGCATCGAAGTCTTGAAGGCGCCGAGCTTCGCGGTGATCTTGTGGCGATCGTCAGGCGCGTCGGCGATCGGGATGCCCAGCCGTGCGCCGATCTCGCGCGCTTCCAGCATCACGCTCGAGGCGAAGCCGCGCACCAGCGGATCGGCCAGCACCCGGTCCGAGGTGGCGCCGGTGATGGCGCTCAGCGGGTTCATGGTCATGTTGCCCCAGAGCTTGTACCAGACGTCTTTCTGGATCTGCTCCGAGTACTGCACTTCCACGCCGCCGCGCTCCAGCAGCGCGCCGATGCGCCGCACGCGCCCCGACACGCCGCCCGAAGGCTCGCCCAGGATGAGCTTCTTGCCGAAGTGGTGCTGCACGAATCCGGGCGAATGCATGGCGCAGCTCGCGTGCACCACGCCACCCACCACGTGCGGTGCCGCGATGGCCGCCGCGATGGTGCCCTGCGGATCGACCGAGGCCAGCGGCCGGCCGGCGTACTCGCCGCCGAAGCCCTGCAGGAACCACCAGGGCACGCCGTTCATCGCGGTGAGCACGACGGTGCCCGGCCCCACCAGCGGCGCGATGGCCTGCGCCACCTGCGCCATGGCCGGCGCCTTCACGGCGACGATGACCAGATCCTGCTTGCCCAGCGCCGCCGGATCCTGCGACACCTGCGGACGCACGGTGTGTACCGCGCCTTCCATGTCCAGGCGCAGGCCGTGCTGCCCGATCGCTTCAAGCGTGGCGCCGCGCGCCACGACGGAGAGTTCAGCGCCGGCCTGGGCCAGGCGCACGCCCAGCCATCCGCCGATGGCCCCGGCGCCGTAGATGCATGTCTTCACTGTTGATAACTGCTGTCGATTCGGTTGACCTGGCGTACCAGGGCGTCGAACACGTCCTGGCCCGCGCCGTGATTGGGATTGAACTGCAGCGCGTCGCGCGTGCACTTCTGCGCCACGTCTTCGGTCACCGGGATGGCCGGGCCCATCGACAGCGTGGCGAGCTGGATCTCGCACGCGCGCTGCAGCGTCCAGAGGATGGCGAAAGTCTGCGGTAGCGTCTCGCCCCAGGCCAGCAGGCCGTGGTTGCGCAGGATCACGGCGTTGCGGTCGCCGATGCTCCTGAGCAGGCGCGGGCCCTCGTCGGCATGGATGGTGATGCCCTCGAAGTCGTGGTACGCCACCATGCCGTGCAGCTGCGCGGTGTAGAAGTTGCTCTGCTGCAGGCCGCCCTGCACGCAGGCCACGGCCACGCCGGCCGTGGTATGGGTGTGCATCACGCAGTGCGCGCCGGGCAAGCCGTCGTGGATGGCTGCATGCACCGTGAAGCCGGCCGGGTTGACCGGATGCGGCGAGCCGTCGAGGACGTTGCCCTTGAGGTCGATCTTGACCAGGTTGCTGGCCGTCACCTCGCTGTAGTGCAGTCCGAACGGGTTGATGAGGAAGTGCTTCTCGCCGCCCGTCACGCTCTCGGGCAGGCGCACCGTGATGTGGTTGTAGATCATCTCCGTCCAGCCCAGCATCGCGAACACGCGGTAGCACGCCGCCAGCTGCACGCGCGCGGCGCGCTCGTCGGGATGGAGGTTGGGGTGGACGAGGGCAGAAAGCGTGGGGTGGGTGGTGTTCATGTTTTCCTTGCGTTGAACTGTTGCTCACCCACCCGCGGCCCCGCGCGGGCAGGCGCGTCAGGCCTCAGCCGTGAAGCCGACTTCCTTGACGATGGGTGCCCACTTGGCCGTGTCGCGCTTGATCAGATCGGTCAGCTCGGCCGGGGTGGACGACATGGCTTCGAGGCCGAAGGTGCCCAGGCCGTCGATCACGTCCTTCTGCGCCAGCGCGGCACGCATCGAGGCATTGAGGCGCGTGATGACGTCCTGCGGCGTCTTTGCCGGCACGAAGAAGGCGAACCACTCGCTGTGCGCCATGTTGATGCCCTGCTCCTGCAGCGTGGGCACGTCGGGCGCGAAGCGGTTGCGCTTGGTGCCCGAGGTGGCCAGGATGCGCACTTTGCCGCTGGCCAGATGCTGCGTGATGTCGCCGATGGGGCCCGACACAGCCGAGATGTTGCCGCCCAGCAGGTCCAGCATGGCCGGCTGCGTGCCGCGGTACGCCGCGTGCTTGAGTTCGACGCCGGCCGACTTGCCGACCAACGCGCCCAGGAAGTGGGGCGTGGAGCCCGCGGCCGGCGAGCCGAAGTTGGCGCCGGCCGGATTGGCCTTGGCCCAGGCCAGGAACTCGGGCACGTTCTTCACGCTGGCGGGCACCGAGGGGCCGACGGCGAAGCCGAAGTCGAAGATGCAGCCGATGGTCACGGGCGCCAGATCCACCAGCGGCTCGTACGGCAGCTTCTTGTAGATGTGCGGGTAGATCGTGAGGATCGACGTGGGCGTCTGCAGGATGGTGGCGCCGTCGGCCGGCGCGCCCTTGACGAACTGCACGGCGATCTGGCCGCCCGCGCCGGTGCGGTTTTCCACCACGGCGGTGTTGGCGTAGTCGGGCGCAATCTTGGTGGCCACGCGGCGGCAGATCGTGTCGGACGTGCCGCCGGCCGCGAAGCCGGTGATGATGCGGGCCACTTCGGGTTTGGCTTGCGCCCAGGCGTGCTGGCCGATGCTGGCCAGCAGCGCGGAGGCGCCGGCGGTCTGGACGAAATGGCGACGGTTCAAGGTCATGGCGGATGTCTCCTGGAAGGATGTGAACGGATCGGTCACGACTCGTCGCGCAGCCAGGTGACGGCACCCGAATGGGTGACGGCGCCCTGGTGGCTCGGCCGGACCGTGGCCGCGTATTTTTCCAGCAGGCCGCCCAGTCGCGCCCCCGTGTTTACCTGACGTTTTTCCAGCCGGGCGGCGATTTCCGCCTCGCTCAGGTCGACCGTGATCGACAGCGCCTGCGGGCGGGCGTCGATATGCACGACGTCGCCGTTGGCGAGCGCCGCGATCGGGCCGCCATCGGCGGCCTCGGGGCCGGCATAGCC
>JAGOCV010000374.1 GCA_017998575.1 Burkholderiaceae bacterium | reverse complement strand
CCGCGCGGCCACGCGCTGGCCGCTGGCAGCACCGCGCTCGATCTGGCGAGTGCCGCCGACGCCGACTTCGTCGGCTTCTCGCGCTATCAGGAGGCCGATTTCTTCGACCTGACCACCGCGCTGTGCACCGCCGCGGGCTTCGCGCCGCGCATCCGCCACGAGGCCGGCCAGTTCGTCAACGTGCTGGAGATGGTGGCCTGCGGCCTGGGCGCGGCCATCGTGCCGTGGACCATCGCCACGCTGCCCCATTCGCGGCGCGTGGCGCGCGGGGTGGCGTTCCGCGCGCTCAGGCCCGTGGGGCAGCCCAGCCGGCTGGTGCTGCTGCAGGGCCAGCGCCTGCGCGACGTGGCCTGGTTCCGGCAGGCCGGCACCCTGGCGGCGGCCGAGCTCACGCGGCTGCAGGCGCACATCGCGCCCTTCATCGCAGCGTCCGGCGCGCGCGGTCCGGTGCGCACGCGGCGCTGACCGGACCGGCGATCCGGTTCAGGCCGGCAGCGACAGCCGGCTGGTGACGGCGCGCGCATCGGTGCGCAACTCGATCAGCGCCGTGTTGCCGCTGGCCAGCGCACGCTCGAAGGCCGGAGCGAAGGCGGCGGTCTCCAGCACGGTCTCGCCATGCGCGCCGTAGGCACGGGCCAGCGCGGCGAAGTCGGGGTTGCGCAGGTCGGTGCCCGAGGGCCGCCCGGGGTAGCGCTTGTGCTGATGCATGCGGATGGTGCCGTATGTGCCGTTGTTGACCACGATGAAGATCACCGGCGCGCCGTATTGCACGGCCGTGCCCAGTTCCTGGCCGTTCATGAGGTAGCAGCCATCGCCCGAGAACGACACGACGGTACGTTCGGGATGCACCAGCTTGGCCGCCACGGCCGCCGGGACCGCATAGCCCATGGCGCCGCTGGTGGGCGCGAGCTGCAGGCGCCCGGGGCCGTGCTGGAAGTACCGGTGCAGCCACGTGGTGTAGTTACCCGCGCCATTGGTGACGATGCACTCGCCCGCCAGCCGCTCGTTGAGCCAGGCGACCACCTGCCCGAGGTCCAGCGCGAAGGGCGCGGCTGCCACCTGCAGGTTGGCCAGGTAGTCGCGGCGTGCGTCTTCTGCCCAGCCGCGCCAGCGATCGGGCTGGCCGCGCAGGCCGGCCAGGGCCGAGGCGAACGAGGCCATGTCGGCATTGATGGCCAGCGCCGTGTCGTAGAGCACGCCGATCTCCTGCGCGGCAGGATGCACGTGCACCAGCGGCCGGGCCGACGGCGCGGCGGCAGGCACGAGTTCGTAGCCCAGCGTGGTGTTCTCGCCAAGGCGGGAGCCGGCCACCAACAGCAGATCGGCCTGGCGCACGCGATGCGCGAGCTGCGGGTCCATGCCCAGCCCGACCACGCCGACGTGCTGCGCGTCGCGGTTGTCGAATACGTCCTGCCGGCGGAAGGTGGTCGCCACCGGCATGCCGCTGGCGTGCACGAAGCGGCGCAGGTCATCGCGGGCCGCAGGCGTCCAGCCGCCGCCGCCCAGCAGCAGCAGCGGGCGCTCGGCCGCGTCCAGCATCTGCTGCAGAGACTGCACGTCGGCCGCACGCACGCCGGGCGATGGCACGGGCTGCCGCGGCATGGCGGCGGCATGCGCGGTTGCCGTGAGCATGTCCTCGGGCAGCGCCAGCACCACCGGCCCCGGCCGGCCGGACAGCGCCACCTGCCACGCGCGGTTGATGTACTCGGGCACGCGCGCGGCGCTCTCGATGCTGGCGATCCACTTGGCCATGGGGCCGAACATGCGCCGGTAGTCCATCTCCTGGAAGGCCTCGCGGTCGACGAAGTCCGAGCCCACCTGGCCGATGAGCAGCACCATCGGTGTCGAATCCTGGAAGGCCGTGTGCACGCCGATGGCCGCGTTGGTGGCACCCGGCCCGCGCGTGACCAGGCACACGCCGGGTCGGCCGGTGAGCTTGCCGTAGGCCTCGGCCATGAAGGCCGCCCCGCCCTCCTGCCGGCAGGCGATGAAGCGCAGCCTGTCCTGCACGTCGTGCAGCGCGTCGAGCACGGCGAGATAGCTCTCGCCCGGCACGCCGAAGGCCAGGTCGCAGCCGCGCGCCAGCAGCGCATCCACCAGGAGTTGCCCGCCTGTGCGGGCCGGAGTTTCTTCAGGCATCGTGGAAAAAGTCAAAGGACGGTAGACAGCAAAGAAATGGGGTGGCCGGGCTCAGCCGGCGTCGGGTTCCAGCACCAGCTTGCCGAGCAGGCGGGACTGGTCCAGCAATTCGTGGGCCTGCCGTGCCTCGGACAGCGGCAGCACCGTGGGCTCGGGCGGGGCGATGCGCCGCTCGCCCAGCAGGTCGATGGCACGCTGCATCAGCGCGCGCCGCAGCGCCGGATCGGCGTCGAGCGTGTGGATGGAGTAGCAGCGAATGCCCAGGCTCAGCGAGCCGTGGCGGCGCAATGCTTCGAGCAGGTTGTCGGGCGGCAGGCCGCCCAGGATGTTGTAGGAGAGCACGGTGCCCAGCGGCGCGAGCAGACCGAGGTTGTCCACGAAGCCCGGGCCCGCGACGTGGTCGAGCACCAGATCCACGCCGCGCCCGTCCGTCAGTGCGCGCACCTCGTGCGCCAGCTCCGGCGTGAGCGAGCGGTCGATGACCGGCAGCGCGTGCCAGCGGCGCGCGTACTGCGCCTTGTGCGTTTCGCTGGCCACGCCGATGGCCTGGATGCCGTCCACCGCGGCCATCTGCATGAGCGCGATGGCCACGCCGCCAGCCGCGCCATGCACCAGGATGCTGCGCGGGCGGCGTACGCCCGATTCGTGCAGCAGGGCACCGGCCAGCTGGTAGTTGGGCAGCGACACGGCATCGCGCCACGCAACGCCGCCGGGCAGACGGAACACCGCGTCGGCCGGCACGCACACCTGCGCGGCATAGCAGCCGCCGCGCTGCGGCAGCTCGCGCGAGCTGACCAGCACGCGATCGCCCACACGCCAGCCGTCGGCGGCGCCCTGGCCCACCTCGACCACTTCACCGGCCAGCTCGTTGCCAGGCACGGCGGGCAGCGGCGGCATCCAGCGGTACACGCCCTGGCGGATCAGCACGTCGGGCTTGCCCACGCCGATCGCGCATGCGCGCACGCGCAGGCTGCCTGGCGGCAGCGGCTGCACCGGCAGGCGCACGGGTTCGAGCACGTCGGGGCCGCCCGTGCGGCTCATGCGGATGGCCTGGTAGGTGGGTGCGGTCACGGGGTGGGTTCCGGCAGGGCGGAGTACGTCGACGACATCGGGGTTTCAGTCGGCCGTGGCGCCGGATTCCTTCACCACGCGCGCCCACTTCGCCACTTCGTTGCGCACGTGGGTGCTGAACTGCTCGACGCTGCCGCCCACGGGCTCCGAGCCCTCCTGCGCCAGCGCGGCGCGGAATTCGGGATCGGCCACCACCGCCACCAGCGTGTCGCTGAGCTTGCGCAC
>JAGOCV010000088.1 GCA_017998575.1 Burkholderiaceae bacterium | reverse complement strand
GCACTGGGCTTCATCACCGGCCTGGGCTACGCCAACCCGTACCTCAGCCCGTTCGAGGAATTCCAGCGCTGGAAGACCCATCCCAACATCCGCTGGTACCTCGAAGGCGATGCCGCCCATGGCATCCAGCCGGCCAAGCGCCTGGGCTACGGCGCGCGCGCCATCAACGCCAGCGGCCTGTCGGCCCTGCCCAAGACCGTGTTCCCGGGCGGCGCGCTGATCGGCTGCGACGCGGGCTACCTCAACGTGGGCCGCATCAAGGGCAGCCACGCCGCCATCAAGACCGGCATGCTCGCCGCCGAAGCGGCCTATGACGCCATCGTCGCCGGCCGCCAGCACGACGAACTCTCCGCCTACCCCGAGGCATTCGAGAAGAGCTGGCTGCACAAGGAACTGCACAAGGACCGCAACTTCAAGAACTGGTTCAAGAAGGGCCTGGCCGTCGCCACGGTGATGAACGGCTTCGAGCAGCTGGTGCTGCGCGGCAACATCCCCTGGACGCTGCACCGCGACAAACCCGACCACGCCATGCTGCGCCCGGCCTCGGAATTCAAGCCCATCGTCTACCCCAAGCCCGACGGCAAGCTCACCTTCGACAAGCTCTCCAGCGTGTTCATCAGCAACACCAACCACGCCGAGAACCAGCCCGCGCACCTGACGCTCAAGGACCCGTCGATCCCCGTGAACGTCAACCTCGCCAAGTACGCCGGCCCCGAGCAGCGCTACTGCCCCGCCGGTGTGTACGAGTTCGTGAAAGACGAGGCCGCCGGCGGCGAGCGCCTGCAGATCAACGCGCAGAACTGCGTGCACTGCAAGACCTGCGACATCAAGGATCCGACGCAGAACATCGTGTGGGTGACGCCTGAAGGCGGTGGCGGGCCGAATTACAACGGCATGTGAGGCGACGGAAGTTGCCAGATGGAGAAGCGGCCCGAGGGCCGCTTTTTTTTGGCGCTCGCAGACCGGTGGTTAGTCAAGCCCCAGTCTCTTCGCCATTGACCCACTCCTTATGCTCTCGCAGGATCAATGTGTTGCACTGACCGGTTGAGGTCGCAACTGAGAGCGAACACCTTTAGCCAACCTGCGGCCAAGCTTTGATCACTTCAATCGAGAGCGGCTCGCTCGGCCAGAGCGTCATTCGATACAGATCGTCGCCTTCGAAGCCGTCTTGCGAAACCGTCGCGAGTCGGAAGAACTCCAGAAGAACGGCGTAGGTCCCGGGCTCGATATCGATTCGCAGGCATTCGCCGCCGGTGCATTCGTGCACTTGCAGAACGCCACTGGGAACCTCCAACGCACACAGAACGACGTGGTCTGCATCGCTTGAAGCGGTAGCAGGATGCCGATCGATCGCCAGCTCCGCCCGTACTGCGTCATTCCGCAGCGGGCAGACGACCACGACGTTGGGGGCTACCTTTGCACGCCGCTGGACATCTTCATCGTTCCAATCTGTTGGAGCATCGGGGCAGACCTCTGCGTCTTGAAGATAGAACTGCTGATAGTCGACTGACACCTGGAAAGCGAATTCGCGGCGCCCGTTCATCGGATTCGTCTTCTCCAATGTCCGCCACTGGCCGTCGCTACCTGCTCACCGGCAGCGGTATCGCAGCGCTGACCGAGAGCATGAGCGCGTAGACGATCATGCCAACACCCACCACAAGGTACGTCGCGAACGCAATCCAGAACCGGACAGCGTCACGGTCCCGCTCGTAGATCAGCGTCTGCAGGAACGCTTTGGACCCGAACGGCAGGCAGCCGCGCTTGAGGCCACGCCAGTCGAGCGCGAGCAGGAAAACGCCCATGCCGAAGAACAGGATGGATTGGAAGAAAGCCATCGGCCAAGTGTCGTGTATCCGCAGGCCAGAGCGCAAGATCCCGCGCCAGGGCCGGTGACGATGCCGGCCATCAGCCGATGATCGCCCTGTCATCCAGGGTCAGCGACGGACCGGGAGCCGACGCCTACCGGAAATCGCTCCACGTCCGCAATCCCATCAGGCACCACACGATCAGCACCAGTTGCGCCAGGTTGAGGCCGATGGCAATGAGGTGGGTCCGGCGGAACCCGGGGATCGCGGCCACGCCGCTCGACTGGATCTGGGCGCCGAGCGCGTCCATCTTCGGAATGACTTGCCGGCGCAACACGAACGCCAGCAGCGCGAGCAACGCTGCACCGGTGGCCAGGGCCGGACGGCCCGCCAGCGCGTACCCGAAGGCCGTACCGCCTGCCGTGATGAGCGAGAGGACATAGTAGGTGTTGAAGAACCCGCGCACGAACCGTGCATCCAGCGGCGTATCGTGTTTGAGCACGAGCAGTGGCACGGAGCCCATGAGGAAGTAGGCCTTGGTCATCACCAGGGCGACCGTGAAGACCAGCGCGAACATCAATGCAGCGGACATGGCGTTTCCTCATCGTGCAGCCGGGCGTGCGGATGGCGGCCAGCCAACGCCCCGGCCAGGGGTGGTCTCAGCGAATTCCCGTGAATTGCCCGCTCAACGAACCATCCGGGTTCAGCACGTTGAAGGTCGTACCGGCGCGCACGACAGTAAAGCAGCGTTCCTGCCCCGGCCGGGTGCGGACCCAGGTCGTGCAGTAGCCGTTCTCCGACAGGCGCCAGGTCCCGGTGTCGTTGGTGCGGCCGGCGTGCATGTAGGCCTTGCCGTCGGCGTCCAGCCGGACTTGAACCGGAGCCCCCGACGAGGGAATGGTGCCGGTCAGTTCCTTGCCGACCCAGGTGTCCTGGATCTCCTTCGCCGTCACCGGCCCGTCCTGGGCCTGGGTGGACATCGAAGCGCACAGCGCGATCAGGGTGCACGAGCGGATGAGCCAGCGTTGCATGACAGTCTCCTCGTCGACGGGCGCGCCACGATGCGAACACCCTTCGGCAGCGGAGTCTGCCAGCCCCGCTGCCGCCGGTCCAGCCCCCGCTTCATGGCGTGGGTGAAAGCCCTGAGTCGTCTCCTTGCCGCACTGCGGCATAGTTATCCGAGCCAATCAAACACACACACAAGGAGACAATGACATGCAACTGACCCGACTGCTCGGTGGACTGATGCTGGGCCTGGGCTTCGCGGCCGCAGCGCTTGCACAGACGACCATGAAGATCAGCATTTCCACGGCCCAGAACTCGCATCAGGGCGTGGCGATCGACACCTTCGCCAAAGAGGTGGAAAAGCGCACCAACGGCCGCTACAAGGTGCAGACGTTCTACAACGGCGCCCTCGGCGGCGAGCGCGAGTCGATCGAGGCCGTGCAGCTGGGCACCCAGGAGCTGGCGTTCTCGTCCACCGGCCCGGTACCCAACTTCGTACCGGAGACCAAGATCCTCGACGTGCCCTTCCTCTTCCGCGACAAGGCGCACGCCCGTGCGGTGCTCGACGGCCCCATCGGCCAGGATCTGCTCACGAAGTTTGACGCCAAGGGATTCAAGGCGCTGGCCTGGGCAGAGAACGGTTTCCGCCACATGACCAACAGCAAGCGCGACGTGAAGGACCCCGCCGACCTCAAGGGCCTGAAGATGCGCACCATGGAGAACCCGGTGCATATCCAGGCCTACAAGGCCTTCGGCATCATCACCACGCCCATGGCCTTCCCCGAGGTGTTCACCGCCCTGCAACAGGGTACGGTCGATGGGCAGGAGAACCCGCTGCCGGTGATCATCTCGGCCAAGTTCGAGCAGGTGCAAAAGCACCTCACGTTGACCGGCCACGTGTATTCGCCCTGCATCTTCGTGATGAATAAGGGCACATTCGACAAGCTGTCGGCCGCCGACAAACAGGCGTTCGTCGACGCCGCGAAGGAAGCCACCAAAGCCAACCGCGCGCGCGTGGACGAGGACGACGCCAAGGGCGTGGCCGACCTGCGCGCCAAGGGCATGACGGTGATCGACAACGTCGACAAGGCCAAGTTCGTGGCTGCGCTGGCGCCCGTGCAGGCCGATTTCGAGAAGCAGTTCGGCAAGGCCGCGCTCGACCAGATCCGCAACTACAAGTGACGGCGGCCCGGACCGTGCACCGCGCGCGGTTCGCCGCCCAGCGCCCGCCGCATGGCGGGCGTTTCGTTTCCTGATCGCCCCGGCGGGCGCACCGCCGTCCGACACCATGAAGCAAGCTTTCCTCGCCTTCGAGCGCCGGGCCACGCAGGTGGCCATGATCGGCGCCTGCACCATGCTGGCCATCGCAGCCACGCTCGGCATGTTCCAGATCATCACGCGCTTCGTGCTGGAGCAGCCGGCCGAATGGACGGAGGTGCTGATCCGCTTCTCGCTGATCTGGATGGTGTTCCTGGGCGTGCCGGCGGCCTTCCGGCTGGGCGCGATGGTGAGCGTGGACGTGCTCTACCGCTGGAGCCCGCCAGGCGTGCGGCGGGTGCTCGACTGGACGGTGGCCATTGCCGCGCTGGTGCTGGTGACTGCCATCGTGTGGTGGGGATGGGACTACGCCATGCGCGGCCGTGTCCAGAGCATGGCGGGGCTAGAGAGCCTGTCGATGCTGTGGGCCTACCTGGCGATGCCGGTGGGCGGCCTGTTCTCCATGCTGGGCATCGTGGGCAACCTGATCGATCCGCAGCGCTCGGAGCTGGAGACCGCGCAATGACCTCAGCCATGATCATCACGATGCTGCTGTGCTTCGCGCTCAGCGTCTCTGTCGCGGTCTCGATCGGCCTGGCCTCGCTGCTGGGCATCCAGCTGTCGAACGTGAACATGCTCATCTCGGTCAAGGAGATGTTCGGCTCGATCAACAAGTTTCCTCTGGCCGCCATTCCGTTCTTCATCCTCGCCGGCAATCTCATGGAAACCGGCGGCATCTCGCGCCGCCTGGTCGAGTTCGCCAAGTCCATCGTGGGCGGCGTGCAGGGCGGCCTGCCGATGACCTGCGTGCTCACCTGCATGATCTTCGCGGCCGTGTCGGGATCGTCGGTGGCCACCACGTTCGCCATCGGCGCCATCCTCATTCCCGCGCTCATCAAGCATGGCTATCCCACGCCATACGCCGCGGCGCTGCAGGCCACCAGCGCAGAGCTGGGCGTGATCATTCCTCCGTCGATCCCCATGATCCTGTATGGCGTGTCGGCCGAAGTGTCGATCGGCGAGCTGTTCATCGCCGGCTTCGGGCCGGGGCTTCTCATCAGCGGCGCGCTGATGCTGTTCGTGTGGGCCTATTGCAAGTGGAAGGGCTGGGGCAAGAACGACGGCGACGGCCGCATGCGCCTGCTGCCAGCCACGGCGCAGGCCGGCTGGGCGCTGCTGATGCCGGTCATCATCCTGGGCGGCATCTATGGCGGCGTGTTCACGCCGACCGAAGCCTCGGCCGTCGCGGTGTTCTACGCGCTGATCGTCGGCATGCTGATCTACCGCGAGATCAGGCCAAAAGACCTGTTCACGATCCTGCGCAAGTCGGTGCTCTCCAGCGCGGTGATCATGTTCATCATCGCCAACGCGGGTCTGTTCGCCTTCCTCATCACGCGCGCCGGCGTGCCCGACGCCATCGGGCGCTGGCTGGAGGCCGTCCTCCAGAACCCGACGCTGTTCCTGCTGGGCGTGAACGCCGCGCTCTTCATCATCGGCATGTTCATCGAGACGAGCGCGGCCATCATCGTGCTGGCGCCCATCCTGGCACCGGTGGCCATGCATTTCGGTATCGACCCCGTGCACTTCGGGCTGATCATGGTGGTCAACCTCGCGCTGGGCATGATCACGCCACCGTTCGGGGTCAATCTTTTTGCGGCCTGCACCGTGGCGCGGATATCGCTCGACCGCATCGTCACCCACCTGGTGCCGTTCGTCCTGGTGATCATGGTGTGCCTCCTGGTGATCACCTACGTGCCGGCGCTGTCGCTCGGGTTGCGCGATCTCGTCTATGCGCGTTGACACACAGAGCACGGACCACACAACCGCCTTTCTTTGCATTTGAAACTTCAGCGTGGTAGTCTTTCATCTGAAAGCACAAACCATGGCCAACCCTGTCGCCGCACCCTCCGCCGCCCCCGGTCCCGTCCTCACCAAGGCCGCGTTCCGGGCTGGCGAACTGCTGGGGCTGACGCATTCGGCGCTGGCGCGCGTGGTGGGCCTGTCGCCCGCCAGCATCTCGCGCATGGCGGCCGGCCGGCTCCAGCTGGAACCCGGCACCAAACCGGCCGAACTGGCCCTGTTGCTGGTGCGGCTCTACCGCTCGCTCGATGCGCTGGTGGGCAACGACGATGCCATGCGCCGCCGCTGGATGGACAGCTTCAACCAGGCCTTCAACCAGCCACCACGCCAGGCGATCGAATCGGTCGAAGGGCTGGTGCGTGTCGTGCGCTACCTCGACGGCGCGCGCGCCCTGTCGTGACACGCGCATCACCTGCCCGGGCCACCTGGAAGGGCAAGTGGTTCGACACCGCCGCGCCGGCGCGGGCCGACCTGTGGCGCGGTGTCGAGGCGCAGCACCGCGTGGCCACGATGCGGCTGGTGGACAACCTGGCCGCACAGGACATGCTCGAGCAATTGCTCGAAGCCAGCAAGCCGCCGCTGCCGCCCGGCGCTGCAAGCCTGGGCTATCTGCTCTCGACGCCGTTCCGCTATGCATCGCCCTGGCCTTCGCGCTTTCGCCGTGCCGATCATCCCGGCGCCTGGTATGGGGCCGACAACGTGCTCACCGTGGCGGCCGAGCTGGCGTACTGGCGCTGGAAGTTCTTCATGGATTCCGACGGGCTCAAGGACGGCCACCTCGTCACCGAGCACACTTTCTTCAGGGCGCGGTTCTCGGGCGTGCAGCTCGACCTGATGGCCGAGCCGTGGTCGCGCCAGCGCGCGGCCTGGCGCAATCCATCGGACTACGCCGCCTGCCATGCATTGGCCGACGCGGTGCGCGGCCGCACGCCGCCGGTGGCGGCGATCCGCTACGAGTCGGCGCGACGGGAGGGCGCCGCCTGCACCGTGGTGTTCGAACCGGCCGCGCTGTCGCTCCCCAGCCCGCGGCGCCAGCAGACCTGGGTGTGCAAGACCACGCGGCATAAGGTCATGTTCCTGCACGACAGCGACAGCATCGAGTTCGACATGCGTTGATTCAATAAACCACCGACACCGTGATCGTGTCGGTGTAGTTGCCGGCCGCCACGTACTGCCCGGCCGGAATCAGCCCGTAGACCGTGTAGTTCATCGTCTGCGACACCCCCCCCACACTGGCCACCAGCGAGTAGCTGTCGCTGCGGCCGTTGTTGCCCCATATGGCCTGGTAGGTGTCGGCGGTGTAGAGGTTGTAGCTGAGCGGCGTGCCGGGGCCGGCGAGCGCCCGGTTGGTGATGCTGCCGCCCGTGCCGGCACTCAGCGAGATGGCATACGAGAGCGTGACCAGCACCCCCACGCCGGTCACCGTGCCGGTGACCGAGATGTTGGTGGCACCCGGCTTGGGCGAGCCCGGGTTGTAGCTGCCAAAGGACAGCGGCAGCGGCACGCTCACGGTGGCACTGCAGGCGAATACCCCCACGCCGGCGCAGCCGGCCTGCGCGGGCCCGGCCGCGGCCAGCATCAGGGCCGACCCACACAGCAGGCCGCAGGCCCGGACGATCGAAGGATGGGCAGGGAAGTTCATGGCATGGGCGCCGCGGACGGCAAGGGCGTGGTGGACAACACGGGCGACGGCACGGGCGGCAGCGTGTTCGAGCGCAGTGGCGGCACTCCGAGCGACACGGCGTCGCAGGTATACGGGCCCAGCGATGGCAATCTGGTGCGCAGGTCGATCTCGCCCAGCGCGAAGCGGCAGCGCCAGTTGCGCCCCTGCACTTCGAACACTTCGCCGCTGCGCGGGCCCGCGATCGACACCGCGCCACCGAAGCCCGAGATCAGCGGCTCCGCGCGGGCCGAGCCGACGATGTCCAGCCCGGGCGGGAGCAACTCGCCGTCGGGCAGACGCACGGTGGCGTTGACGACCAGGTCGTACGACAGATCGAACCGCACATCGGCCACCGCCTTGTAGCGCGGCACCACCAGCATGCTGTCGCGCCGCAGCGTGGCTTCGATGGGCAGGTCGGCCGGATCGATGCTCAGGAGGTTGCTGCCGTAGGCGCGCAGGCCCGGCACGATGGCGCGCCCGCTGGCGTTGGTCTCGGTCCAGGGCTGGTTCTCGCGGTAGATCATCACGCCCGGCGAGTTCTCCACCGTGACCAGGGCCGGTGCCGCGGTTGTCGAGCATGAGCTCGTAGCCACCGGCGGCCGTGGGCAGCAGGCGCCATTCGATGACTTCGGCAGGACTGGTCGCCGCGACGAACACCGGCAGGCCGATGCGCAGCAGCGTCTGCAGCCCCAGCCCCTGGCCGGGCTGTTTTTCCTGCGGCAACTGGCGCACGAACACGCGGTAGCTGCGCTCCCGGGCATCGTCACCCACTTGCAGGCCCACGCGCACGATCTGCTGCCCCCCGGCGGGATTGCGGAAGATCGACGGATTGATGAGTACGTCGCGCGTGGGAATGTAGACGTCACGGCCGTCTTCCTGGGACCAGGCCACGACCTCGGCCTGGATGGCCATTTCCGCCTGCTCCGGATTGCCGATCACCAGCGACGCCACCGGCCGCTGCGGCCCGAGGTCCAGCCGCAACGGCGCCACGTGCAGGCTGGCGGCCCCTGCAGGAGCCGCCAGCAGCATGGCGATGATCGGTACAAACCCCCACCCGGGCCTGGCGCACCGCTGGCGCGCGAACCTCAAGACCCTGTGGAGCGCGGAGCGCAACACAGAACTGACATTCATGCCGCTTAGTGTGTCAGGGTCAGGGTGATCGTGTCAGCGTAATCCGTCGCGGGTGCGGCGGAATACTGGTTGACCGGCATGCGGCCATACACCGTCAGCGGCTGGGCGGCGCCGTTGCCGCTGTAGCCCGTGGCGCTCACGCTGTTGTCCCAGTTGGTGGTGAACGAGGCGTCCTTGTACAGGCCGTAGGTCAGCGTGTTGCTGCCGACGGCGGCCGAGGCGCTGGTCATCTTGCGGCTGGTCACCGTGGCGCCGGCGCCGGTGCCCGCGCTCATGCCGATGGAGTAGGCCGTGCCGGACGTGCAGGTCACGTTGAAGGTGGTCGTGCTCGTCAGCGGCGTGGACGAGTTCGGGTCATACGTACCGAAGCCCAGCGTCGGAGGCGTCGTGACCAGGCAGGCCTTCACCACCGAGGCGGTCACCTGGAAGGTGGTCGTGGCCGTGACCGCCTGGGCGGCGGGCGAGAGGGCCATCAGCGCCGCTGCTGGCAACAGTGCCAGGGCCAGCCTGGCGCAGAGGGCGCGGGACACCCGGACCGCAGCGGTGGCACGGAGGCCGTTGCATTGGCTCGAGACTGATTCGTTGCTGCGGTACATGGTTTCCATCCTTGGTGTTGACGCCGTTGCACTCGGGGTGCGTTGGCATGGACTGGATTCTGGAAGCCGTGGCCTGCGTCGTGGATGCCGGCAACAGTTGTCAATGGTGCCCGCAACCATTGTTATCAGTCGGGAAACGGTTGTTAATCTTCTGTGGGTTTTCCCGCACTTTCCGGCTCTTTCTGCACGCCTTCGACGGCGTATCCGGGACGGGGAAAGCGGCGGCTATACTCGCCGACGTCAGGAGAGAGCCTCCCCCGAGGGGGCCGCCGAAGGCGCAGGCTTCACCGCCTTAACGCTCAGGCAAAAGGACTGGCAGCCGCCCGGGCCACCGGGCGTTCCCCCCTGGAGAGAGGCCGGCGCCACAGCCGGCCCACCGAAGGAGCAAGCCGGCATCTGCCGGTGAATCTCTCAGGTAAAGCGGACAGCGGGGCTTTCGAACACCGGGCATTGGCGTGCCCGGTGCGTACCGCCCACCGAAAGCCCGCCGCATGACGACCTCCGACGACACCCTGCTCAAGACCCCGCTGCACGCGCTGCATGCCGAACTGGGCGCGCGCATGGTGCCCTTCGCCGGCTATTCGATGCCGGTGCAGTACCCCGCCGGCCTGATCGCCGAACACCAGCACACACGCACGGCCGCCGGCCTGTTCGACGTCTCGCACATGGGCCAGCTCACGCTCTCGGGCCCCAATGCGGCGGCCGCCTTCGAGACGCTGGTGCCGGTCGATGCCATTGGCCTCGCACCCGGTCGCCAGCGCTACGGCCTGCTGCTGGCCGACGACGGCGGCATCCTGGACGACCTGATGTTCGTGAACCGGGGCGGCGAACCGAGCGTCGCCGGGCCGCCCCAAGACGCGAGCGCCCCCTCGGGGGGCAGAGAGCCACACGCAGTGGGCGAGCGTGGGGGCGAACTGTTCGTCATCGTCAACGGCGCCTGCAAAGCCGCCGATCTGGCCCACATCGCCTCCCGCATCGGCAGCCGTTGCCAGATCACCCCGCAGTTCGACCGCGCCCTGCTGGCGCTGCAGGGCCCGCAGTCGGCCACGGCACTCGAAGCCGTGCTGCCCGGCGTCGGCGCGCTGGTGTTCATGACCGGCGCCGCATTCGACTGGCGCGGGCACGCGCTCTTCATCACCCGCAGCGGCTACACAGGCGAGGACGGCTTCGAGATCTCGTTGCCCCCCGACGCCGCGGAGCCCTTCGCCCGCGCCCTGCTGGCCCGGCCCGAGGTGAAGCCGGTCGGCCTGGGCGCGCGCAACTCGCTGCGGCTGGAAGCCGGCCTGTGCCTGTACGGCAACGACATCGACACCACCACCACGCCGGCCGAAGCACAACTGGCCTGGGCCATCCAGAAAGTGCGGCGCACCGGCGGTGCCCGCGCGGGTGGCTTCCCCGGCGCGGCGCGCGTGCTGGCGCAACTGGACGACCCGGCGCAGGCCACGCGCCGCCGCGTGGGCCTGGTGGCGCTGGAGCGCGTGCCCGTGCGCGAGCACACCGCGCTGCATGCGCCCGATGGCGGCCCGGCCATCGGCGAGGTCACCAGCGGTGTGCTCTCGCCCACCTTGCAGCGGCCCGTGGCCATGGGCTACGTGCCGCCGGAATTTGCTACGCTGGGCCAGCGGATCGACGCCCTGGTGCGCGGCAAGCCCGTGCCCATGGAAGTGACCGCCCTGCCCTTCCTGCCGCCGCGCTACCACCGCGGCTGACAGAGCCCCCACAGGACACCCACCCATCACGACTTCAGAGAAGGAAGAGAACATGACCGTCAAATACACCGAAGAACACGAGTGGATCCAGCTCGAGGACCACGAAACCGCCGTCGTCGGCATCACCCTCCATGCGCAGGACGCGCTGGGCGACGTGGTGTTCGTCGATCTGCCCGAGGTGGGCAAGACTTTCGCCAAGGGCGAGGTGGCGGGTGTGGTCGAGTCCGTCAAGGCCGCGGCCGATCTCTACATGCCCGTCGCCGGCGAAGTCACCGAGGTGAACGAGGCCCTGCGCGCCGACCCGGCCCTGGCCAACAGCGACCCCATGGGCCAGGGCTGGTTCTTCAAGGTGCTGATCAAGGATATGGCCGAGTTCGACGTCCTGATGGACGAACCGGCGTACGCGAAGTTCACGCAGAACAGCTGAAGCCCGAGCCGCCCGCCCCCCACTCCACGCCTGCCCCTATGCCCACGCCGCTGTCCGCCCTGGAGAACCCCGCCGAGTTCGTCGCCCGCCACATCGGCATCGGGGCGCAAGACGAGGCCCGCATGCTCACCGCAGTGCACGCGCCCTCGCGCGCCGCGCTGATCGACAGCATCGTGCCGGCCAGCATCCGGCGCAGAGCGCCCATGCGGTTGCCGGCCGCCGCCACCGAAGCCGCGGCGCTGGCCGAGCTGCGCGCCATCGCGGGCAAGAACCGCGTGCTGCGCAGCTTCATCGGACAGGGCTACCACGGCACGCACACGCCGGGTGTCATCCTGCGCAACATCCTGGAGAACCCGGCCTGGTACACGGCCTACACGCCCTACCAGGCCGAAATCTCGCAGGGCCGCATGGAAGCGTTGATCAACTTCCAGACCATGGTGTGCGACCTGACGGCCATGCCCATCGCCAACGCCTCCATGCTCGACGAGGCCACCGCCGCCGCCGAGGCCATGACGCTGGCGCGCCGCAGCGTGAAAGCCGGAGGCAACGTTTTCGTGGTGGCGGGCGACTGCCATCCGCAGACCATCGAGGTGGTGAAGACGCGCGCCGAGCCGCTGGGCATCCGCGTCGTGGTGGCCAATTCGGCGCCCGAATGGGAAGCCGCCATGGCGACCGATTTCTTCGGCGCGCTGATCCAGTACCCCGCCTCCAGCGGCTGGATCGAAGACTGGGGCGCCGACGTGCGCCGCATCCATGACAGGCAGGCCGCCGTCATCTTTGCCACCGACCTGCTCGCGCTCACGCTGCTCAAGCCGCCCGGCGAATGGGACGCCGACATCGTCGTCGGCAGCACCCAGCGCCTGGGCATGCCCATGGGTTGCGGCGGCCCGCATGCGGCCTTCATGGCCTGCCGCGACGAGTTCAAGCGTTCGCTGCCCGGCCGCCTGGTGGGGGTCAGCATCGATGCGCACGGCCAGCCGGCCTACCGGCTGGCGTTGCAGACGCGCGAACAGCACATCCGCCGCGAGAAGGCGACGTCGAACATCTGTACCGCGCAGGTGCTGCCGGCCGTGGTGGCCAGCATGTACGCGGTCTACCACGGGCCGCAGGGCCTCACGCGCATCGCGCGGCGTGTGGCGTCGTATGCCGCCATCCTGGCCCAGGGCCTGGCGCAACTGGGCTACACGCGCACGCACCACGACACGGCCTTCGACACCATCAGCCTCAAGACCGATGCGCGCACGGCCGACCTGCAGGCGCGTGCGCTGGCCGAGGGCATCAACATCCGCCGCGCATGGGACGACTACCTCGTCATCGCGCTCGACGAGACGACGACGCGCGACGACATCACGGCCCTGTGGCGCGCCTTCGCCGCCGAGGGTCAGGCGCTGCCGTCCTTCGACGCGTTCGAGGACGGCATCGAGCCGCTGATCCCGCCCGCCCTGCGCCGCGCCAGCGCCTTCCTCACGCACCCGGTGTTCAACACGCACCACAGCGAGACGGCCATGCTGCGCTACATCCGCAGCCTGTCGGACAAGGACCTCGCGCTCGACCGCAGCATGATCCCGCTGGGCAGCTGCACCATGAAGCTCAACGCGACCAGCGAGATGATCCCGATCACCTGGCCCGAGTTCGCGCACATCCATCCGTTCGCCCCCGCCGACCAGCGTGCGGGCTATGCAGAGCTGGACGCGCAGCTGCGCGC
>JAGOCV010000373.1 GCA_017998575.1 Burkholderiaceae bacterium | reverse complement strand
ACTTGGCGCAGCCCCTCACCCGGAAGACCCCATCGTGCGAATCCTGCTCGTCGAAGATGACCGGCCCCTGGCCGATGCGGTGTGCGCCTACCTGCGGGCCAAGGCTTTCGCCGTGGATGTGGCGTACGACCTGGCCGGCGCCCGCGCCTGCCTGCCGGCCGCGCGCTACGGCGCCGTGCTGCTCGACCTGCACCTGGGCGACGGTGACGGCCTCGCCTTGCTGCCGCAGATCGGCGTGCAGTCCGAGCGCCCCATCGTCATCGTGCTGACCGCGCGGGATCAGGTAAGCGACCGCATCCGCGGGCTGGACGCCGGGGCCGACGACTACCTGGTCAAGCCCTATGACCCGGCCGAGCTGCTGGCCCGCCTGCGCGCGGTGGAACGCCGGCGCGCCGGCACGACGCCGGTGCTGCGGCTGCACGATGCGGTCGAGATCGACCTCTCTCGCGACGAGGTGCGGCGCGGCGGCGAAGTCATCGTCCTCACGCACAAGGAATGGGCGCTGCTGCGTGCCATGGCCGCGCGGCCCGAACGCATCCACACGCGCGAGACCTTGCAGGACGCGCTCTACGCATTCGACGACGAGGCCGACAGCAACACGCTCGAAGTGTTCGTGAGCCGGCTGCGCCGCAAGCTCGGACGCGACGCCATCCAGACACTGCGCGGCCTGGGCTACCGGCTGGTGCCCGACGCGCCGCGCGCGGAGGCGCCATGAACGCACTGGTGCGCCCCGCGACGCTGGCTGGCCAGCTCACGCGCACGCTGGTGCTGTGGGTGGGTGGCGTCTGGATCGCCTGCGTCGCAGGCACGGTGTGGTACGTGGATCGCGAGATCAACTTCAACTTCGACCACGAGCTGGTCGAGGTGTCGCACCGCATGTTCGACATCGCGCTCGACACACTGGACCGCGCTGCGCCGGCCGAAGGGCCGGTGGTCCTCGCGCCGCCGCCCACCTTCGACGATGCCGCCGTGCGCTTCCAGATCGTCGCGGCCAGCGGTCATGTGCTGATGCGTTCGGCCGACACGCCCGCCACTCTGTTCGATGCGCCGCTGGCCGCGGGTTTCGCCGATGCCGGCGAGTGGCGGCTCTACACCGTGCGGCATCCCTCGCGTCCGCTGTTCCTGCAGGTGGCCGATCCGCTCGAAGAGCGGAGCACGGCAGTCAACCGCACGCTCTACGGCCTGATCGTCCTGCTGTGCGCGGTGCTGCCGCTGCTCGCATTACTGCTGTGGCGCATCGCTCGCGCGCAACTGCACAGCCTGGAGCGCCTGTCGGGCGAGATCGCCCTGCGTGACGGCCTGCAACTTCAGCCGATCGCCCTGGAGGGCCTGCCGCGCGAATTGCAGCAGGTCTGCGACCACGTCAACCGCCTGCTCGAAAGGCTGGCCCATGCGCTGGACGTGGAACGCGCCCTCGCGGCCAACGCGGCGCACGAACTGCGCACACCGCTGTCGGCCGCGCGGCTGCGCCTGCAGACCGTGATCGACTCTCCGGCGACGCACACGCAGGACACGGTGCCGCACGTGCGCGCCGCGCTTCAGTCGCTGGAGGCGTTGAGCCAGCGTGCCGAGAAGCTGCTCCAGCTCTCGCGCGCCGAATCGGGCCGGGCCTTCGCGCGCGACGCCGTGGATCTGCCCCGCGTGGCCGCTGCCGTGGCGGAGGATTTCTGGGCCGTGCACGGCCCCGGCTGCCTGACACTGCACGTGGACGAGGGCGACCTGCAGCCCACGCTCGGCGATGCCGATGTGCTGGCCATCGCGCTGCGCAACCTCGCCGAGAACGCGCTGCGCCACGGACGTGGCGCACCGGTGGAGATCGAAGTGATGGCGCCTGCCACCCTGGTGGTGCGAGACGCCGGGCCCGGCGTGCCCCCGTCGCAGATCGGCACGCTGGTGCAGCGCCACGTGCGCCAGAGCGCAGACCGCGCCGGCTACGGCCTGGGCCTGTCGATCGTGCTCACCGTCGTGGAACGGCACGGCGCGAAGCTCGAACTGCTGTCCCCGCCTCCCGGCCACGCGCAGGGCCTGGAAGCACGCATCGTGCTGCCGCCCGCGCCTCACTGACGACACCTCGACCACGCCATGACGACCACCGCTCCCTCCTCCGGCCAGACCAACGTCAACCTCCTCGTGGCGGCCCAGGCGCTGGGCAGCGCGTCGCCGCCCATCATCATTTCCCTGGGCGGCATCGTCGGCCAGATGCTGGCCACCGACACGCGACTGGCCACGTTGCCTGTCAGCCTGTTCAACCTGGGCGTCGCGCTGTCGACCATTCCCGCCGCCCTGCTGATGCGATCGCTGGGCCGCCGCGCCACGTACGCCATGGGTACGCTCATGGGTGCGCTGTCGGGCCTGCTGGCGGCGTGGGGTGTGCTGCATCGCAGCTTCGAGCTGTTCTGCCTGGGCACCGCGCTGGCCGGCTTCTATGGGGCCTGCGTGCAAAGCTATCGCTTCGCGGCGTCTGACGCCGTGGCGCCGCCGCAGCGCGGGCGCGCGATCTCCCGCATCATGATCGGTGGTCTCATCGCCGCCGTGATCGGCCCGCAGATGGTGATCTGGACGCGCGATGCGTGGCCCGGCGCGCCGTTCGCCGGCAGCTTCATGGGACAGGCCGCGCTGGCACTGCTCGCGTTTCCGCTGGTGCTGGCGCTGCGCGCGCCGGCGCCACTGACCGCCACCGAGGCGGCCGGTGCGGCCCGCTCGCTCGGCGCGATCGCGCGCCAGCCGAAGTTCGTGGTCGCCGTGATCGCGGGCGTGGTCTCGTACGGCCTCATGAGTTTCATCATGACCGCCACGCCCATCGCCATGGTGGGCTGCGGGCACACGGTGGGCGAGGCGGCACTGGGTATCCAGTGGCACGTGCTGGCCATGTTCGCGCCCAGCTTCTTCACTGGCCGGCTGATCGAGCGCTTCGGCAAGCCCGCCATCACCGCGCTGGGCCTCGCGCTCATGGCCACCTCGGGCCTGCTGGCGCTGGCCGGGCTGGAGCTGCTGCACTTCTGGGGCGCGCTGATCCTGCTGGGCGTGGGCTGGAACTTCGGCTTCATCGGTGCGACCGCGATGGTCACCGACTGCTACCGCCCCACCGAGCGCGCCAAGGTGCAGGCGCTCAACGACTTCCTGGTGTTCGGCACGGTGGCCGCGGCATCGTTCAGCTCTGGCCGCCTGCTCAACACCGCCGGCTGGGACATGCTCAACACGCTGATGCTGCCGCTGCTGGCCGGGGTGATGCTGCTGCTGGGCTGGCTGGTGCTGCGCGAGCGGCGCGTGGACGTGATCGCCTGAGTTACCCGACGTGCGCCCGCACCCAGTCGGGCAGCGGGTGCGCCTTCTGCGCCGGAAAGTCCACCCAGATCGTGGTCGCGCCTCCGGCGGCGAACAGCACGCCGGGCTGGTCGTCGCGCTCCATCGTGGCCCAGCTCTCGAAGGTGGTGCGGGCCGGATCGCTCACGTACATCTT
>JAGOCV010000372.1 GCA_017998575.1 Burkholderiaceae bacterium | reverse complement strand
GAGCAGGGTGTCGAACTCCTGTGCCACCAGCTCGCGGTGTGCGTCCAGGGCATGCAGGAAGGCGCAGACGTCGGTGTACCCCAGCGTGGCGGCGAGCCAGGCCAGGTCGTCGTCGCGCGTGGGCATGACATGGGTCTGCTGGTCGTCCAGGTACTGGATGCGGTGTTCGACCCGGCGCAGGAATTCGTAGGCCTGCGCGAGCGCATCGGCGGTGGCCGGCGGCATCAGCCCGGCCTTGCACAGGCGCTGCAGCGCATCCAGGGTGGGCCGGGTGCGCAGTTCGGGGAACTGGCCGCCGCGCACCACCTGCAACAGTTGCACGGTGAATTCGATTTCGCGGATGCCGCCGCGCGAGAGCTTCACGTCGTTCGAGCGCCCGGGGTTGCCGGCTGCGCGCTTGGAGGCGTGGTCGCGGATCTGGCGGTGCAGCGTGCGCAGGGCGTCGAACACGCCGTAGTCGAGGTAGCGGCGGAACACGAAGGGCAGCACGGTGCCGCGCAGCGCGCTGGCGCTGCCGTCGCGCACGCAGGCCGCAGGCGCGATGACGCGGCTCTTGAGCCAGGCAAAGCGTTCCCACTCGCGCCCTTGCACCAGGAAATACTCTTCGAGCGCACCCAGCGACACCGCGCTCGGCCCGGAGTTGCCGTTGGGCCGCAGGGCGAGGTCGACGCGGAACACGTTGCCGTGTTCGGTGGTCTCGCCCACCGTGTTGTAGATGTGCTTGACGGCCTTGCCGAAGTACTCGTGGTTGCTGATCCGCTGGCGGCCCTGGGCGTTGCCGGCGGTCTCGCCGTCCTGGTCGTAGACATAGATCAGGTCGATGTCGCTCGACACGTTGAGCTCGCGCGCACCCAGCTTGCCCATGCCGATCACCCACAGCTGCGCCCGCTGCAGCGTGCCCTGGGGCGTGCTGAACTGCGGCGCGCCGTGCAGTTCGTCGAGGTCGGCGAAGGCCAGTGCGCAGGCCCGATCGAGCGCCAGCTCGGCCAGCTCGGTGACGGCGCGCGTGACCACGGCCAGCGGCGCGCCCTGCTCGCCGTCGAGCACCACCAGGCGTTCGAGCACCAGCTGGCGCAGCACGCGCAAGGCGGCAGGCATGGGCAGGCCGCGCTCCTGCAGCTGGCCCAGGCAGGCCTGCATGCTGGCGAGCACCGGCTCGCCGGGGGGAAGGCAGGGGAGTTCAGCGGCGTAGCGGCGGCGCACCCGCTGCACGAAGCGCGAATGGTCGGCTTGGCGGTCGGCGGCCGTCAGGGTGGCGCAGGGGTTCACATTTGATGACAAAAGGGGCTCTTGCGCGGTGGAACCTGAGAAATGGCTGGCCGTCATAATTTGCGGTGGACATGAATCAAAGCCCGGCTCCTATCGCTCCTGCCACGCGAACCCTCAAGACACTTTCGGTGGCGGCCCGGGTTTGCTTGTGGCTCGTGTTCCTGGCCTGGGGCCTCTTCGTGCTGACCTGGGCAGCGCTGAATGGGTGGATTGTGCCCCGAATCGGCGAATGGCGTCCGGAGCTGGAACGATGGGCCAGCCGCACCGTGGGGGCTCCGGTTCGGGTGGGTGAGATCCGGGCCGACAACACCACCGGCGGCCTGGGTTTCCTGCCCGCCTTCATGCCGTCTTTCGAGTTGCGCGACGTGCAGCTGTTCGATCCGGACGGCCGCGTTGCCCTGCACCTGCCGCTGGTGCGCACGGCGGTCTCGGTGCGTTCCCTCTGGCACGGCAACTTCGAGCAGGTCGTGATCGACCGGCCGGTGCTGGACGTGCGGCGCACGGCGCAGGGCCGCATCGAGGTGGCAGGCCTCGACATGGGCGGCCCGGGCGAGCACGACGGGCGTGCCGCCGACTGGTTCTTTTCCTTGCGCGAATTCGTCATCCAGGACGGCACCGTGCGCTGGACGGACGAGTGGCGCGCCCAGCCCCCGCTGGCGCTGGAAAACCTGAGCTTCGTGGTGCGCAACACCGCCCGCACGCACCAGTTCCGGCTGGATGCCACCCCGCCGGTCGAATGGGGCGAGCGCCTGAGCCTGATGGGCCGGTTGCGCGAACCCCTGATCGAGCTCGGCGCCAGCGGGCCGGCGCACACGCCCTGGCACAACTGGGACGGCGAGCTGTACGCCGACTTCCGCCATGTGGACGTGGCGCGCCTGCGTGCCTATGCCGATCTCTCCCCGTGGGGCGTTGAGGTGCGTGCCGGGCAGGGGGCGCTGCGTGCCTGGGCCAACGTGGAGAACGGCGCCGTGGCCGGCGTCACCGCCGACCTGGCGCTCGGCGGTGTCGAGGCGCAGCTGGGCCCCGACCTGCCGGCCCTGGCGGTCGACGACTTGCAGGGACGGCTGGTGGCGCAGTGGTCGCAGGCCGGCTTCAGCGTGGCCACCGACGACCTGCGTTTTCGCACCCGCGAGGGCATCGAGTGGCCCGGCGGCCGCCTGCGGGTGCAGCACACCGCCGCCCTGAGCGGGCGCGGTGCGAGCACCGAGCTCAGCGCCGAGCGGCTGGAGCTGGGCGCGATCGCGGCCCTGGCGAGCCGCCTGCCCTTGCCCACCGAGGCGCGCCAACGGCTGGAACTGCTGCGCCCGGCCGGCCGGGTGGACGGCTTCTCGGCGCGTTGGCAGAACGCGGTCACCGCCACCGCCTCGGACTGGACGCTGGAGACCTACCAGGCCAAGGGGCGGGCCAGCGGCCTGTCGCTGGCCGGCGAGCCCAGCGGCCGGATGTCGACCTCGGGACGCTACCCGCTGCCGGGCCGCCCCGGCATTTCGGGTGCCACGGTGGACTTCGACCTCACCCAGGCCGGCGGCCGCGCGCATGTTGGCATCGCCGACGGCACCGTGGAGCTGCCCGACGTGTTCGAAGACCCCAGCGTGCCGGTGGACCGCCTGGACGCCGATCTGAGCTGGCGCGTGCAAGGCTCGCGCATCGAGGCGCAGCTGGACAACGTGCGCCTGAGCAACGCCGACGCCGAAGGCACGGCCCAGGTGCGCTGGCAGACCGGCGACGTGCCCGCCGGCTCGACCGCCTCCCGCTTCCCCGGCGTGCTCGATCTCAGCGCCACGCTCACCCGCGCCGACGCCACGCGCGTGCACCGTTACCTGCCGCTCACCGTCAACGCCGATGCGCGCCGCTATGTGCGCGAGGCGGTGTTGGGTGGGCGGTCGGATCGGGTCGAGTTCCGTGTGCAGGGACCGGTCGATCACGTGCCCTTCGATCGGCCGGGCGAGCGCGGCGAGTTCCGCATCAGCGCGCCCTTGCGCAACGTCGACTTCGACTACGTCCCGGCCTATTTGCAGCGCACGGGCGAGGCGGCCTGGCCCGCGCTGCGGGGGGTGTCGGGCGATCTGGTGCTGGACCGCGCCTCGCTCAAGCTCACCGCGCTGGAAGGCGGCGTGTCCAACGCGCCCGGCGTGCGCCTGAGCAAGGGGCAGATCGATATCGAACACCTCGGCCACGATGCCGTGCTGAAGG
>JAGOCV010000371.1 GCA_017998575.1 Burkholderiaceae bacterium | reverse complement strand
CCACCTTGGTGCCGGGAAACGGCATCGAGAGGAAGGCCTCGATGTTCTTCTCGTACGAGACCCGGCCCACGAACAGCAGCACGGGGCGCGCGAGCGTGCCCAGCAGCGGGTGCAATCGCACCTCGGACTCGAAGGCGAACAGGTGCGTGTCCACGCCGTGCGTCCACGCGCGCAGATTGCGAAATCCGCGCTGCTGCAGCATGCGCAGCACGCCATCGGTGGGCACCATCACGCCCGACGAGGGGCGGTGGAAATGGCGGAACAGCGCGTAGCCCCACGACAGCGGCACGCGCAGCGCGGCGTTCAGGATGTCGGGAAACTTGGTGTGGAACGCGGTGCTGAAGCGCAGCTGGCGGCGCAGACAGTGCCGGCGCGCGGCCCAGCCCAGCGGGCCTTCGGTGGCAATGTGGATCGCATCGGGCGCGAAGTCGTCGAGCCGGCGCGTCACCTCGCGGCCCGGGCGCACGGCCAGGTCGATGCCGGCATAGCCCGGGCAGGGGCGCGTGCGGAACTGGCCCGGCTCGATCACCAGCACCTCGTGGCCGCCCTGCCGCAGCTCGCGCACCAGCTCCACCAGCGTGGTCACCACGCCGTTGACCTGCGGCGTCCAGGCGTCCGTCACCAGGGCAAGCTTCATGCGGGCATCTCCTCCAGGCGGCCGGCACGCACGCCCTGCGCTTCGTGGGGCTGCCGATGCCCGCCCGCGCGCGTCGGCGGCTGCCACTGCACGATGGACAGGCGGCCCTGGAAGTCTTCCACCAGCGCGGTCATGCTTTCGACCCAATCACCGTCGTTGCAGTAGAGCGTGCCGTCGATCTCGCGCATCTCGGCGCGGTGGATGTGGCCGCAGACCACGCCCTGGTGGCCGCGCCGGCGCGCCTCGGCGGCCACAGCCACCTCGAAGTCGGTGACGTAGTTGAGTGCCGTCTTCACGCGACCCTTGAGGTAGGCCGACAGCGACCAGTACGGCAGGCCCAGCCGCGCGCGCAGCGTGTTGAGGTGACGATTGAGGCGCAGCGTGAATTCGTAGAGGTTGTCGCCCACGTAGGCCAGCCACTTGGCGCACTGGATCACGCCGTCGAAGTGATCGCCGTGGATCACCCACAGGCGCCGGCCGTCGGCCGTCATGTGCACGGCTTCCTCCAGTACCTCGATGCCACCGAAGGCGTGGCCGGCGAAGGCGCGGGCGAACTCGTCGTGATTGCCGGGCACGAACACCACGCGGCAGCCCTTGCGCGCGGCGCGCAGGAGTTTTTGCACCACGTCGTTGTGGGCCTGCGGCCAGTACCAGCGACGGCGCAACTGCCAGCCATCGACGATGTCGCCCACCAGGAACAGCTGCTCGCTCGGATTGGCCTTGAGGAAGTCGAGCAGTGCCTCGGCCTGGCAGCCGGGCGTGCCCAGGTGCAGGTCGGAGATGAACACGGTGCGCCAACGCGCGCGCGTGGCCGGGGCGTCGTCGCCGCCCGCCGGCACGGCCGCCGCGCGCGCTGCGGCCAGCACGCCTTCGAGGCCTTTCACGCGGCCCCCAGGAAGTGGCGGCGATAGCGGGGCGGCAGATCGGCGATGCGCATGAGCATGGGCAGGTCGGCCGTGTTGAAGTCCGGATCCCAGGCAGGCGCGCCGAGCACCCTGGCGCCCAGCCGCAGGTAGCCCTTGATGAGCGCCGGCGGCTCTACCTGGAGGTGGCTGTCGAGTTGCTCCACCGGCAGCGGCAGGCGCGGGAGCACCTGGTACTCGATCGGCGCGAGATGCGTGGCCGACAGCTGGCGCCAGATGCTGGCCGCCACGTCGCCGCTGACGACGTCGCCGTTGAGCATCGGGATGCTGGCGCAGCCGATCATGGTGTCGAGCTTGTTGCGCACCATGAACTCGGCCAGCGCGCCCCACAGCGCCAGGATCACGCCGCCCTGCCGGTGCTCGGCGTGGACGCAACTGCGGCCCAGCTCCACCATGCGCTCGCGCAGCGAACGCAGGCGTGTCAGATCGAACTCGGTGTCGCTGTAGGTGCTGCCGACGCGGCGCGCCTGCGCGGGCGTGAGTACGCGATAGGTGCCCACGACCTGGCCGCTGGCCGCATCGCGCACCAGCAGGTGCTCGCAGAAGTCGTCGAACAGGTCGATGTCGTGGCCCTGGATCGGCGTGGACAGGCGCGCGCCCATCTCGCCGGCGAAAACATCGAACCTCAGGCGCTGCGCTTCGCGGACTTCGTCCTGGTGGCGGGCCCATGCAACGCTGATACCGCCGGGTTGCGCCGCATGCGCCGGGCCAGGTTGCGCATCGCGCCGATGAAGCGACCCCCTGGGCAGCATGGAGGGCGAGAGCGGGAAGGTCGGCGTCGGCAGTTCGTTCATGGTCTGGGCTCCTTCGTCTGTCATGTATCTGTCTTCAAGTCTTCAGATGTGAAAAAGCCCCGGCGGGCGGGGCTTGTGGTCTGTGGCATCAGGTGCCGACGATGCCGCCGTCCTTGCGGCGGACGACGACGGTGGCCGAGCGCGGCCGGCCGCCCTGCGGGCCGCCCGGCCACTGGCTGATCGCCTGAGGCTTGCCCGGATCGCTGCGCTCGCTGGGGCTCTCGCCCGGGTGCTGGATGTTCACGAACATCGTGCGCAGGTCGGGTGTGCTGGTCACGCCAGTCACTTCGCAGCCGGCCGGGCCGGTGAGGAAGCGGCGGGTCTCGCCGGTCTGCGTGTCGGCAGCCAGCATCACGTTGTGGCCCAGGTTGACCAGGTCGCCACGGCCCATGGCCGAGGTGGACATGTCGGTCTGGATCCACAGCACGCCACGGCCGTCCACCCACAGGCCATCGGGACAGCTGAAGGCGTCGCCCTTGACGTTGCCCTTTGCATCGGCACGGGCCAGGGTGGGATCGCCGGCCATCACGAAGTGGTTCCACACGAAGCGCTCGCCATGGAAGTCACCCTGCTCGCGCCAGCGGATGATGTTGCCCTGCGTGTTGTTGACGCGCGGGTTGGCGGCGTCCACGCCGGTCTTGCCGCTGGCCGTGCGGTTGCTGTTGTTGGTAAGCGTGCAATACACCTCGCCGCGCGCCTGGTCCACCGCCGTCCACTCGGGGCGGTCCATCTTGGTGGCGCCCAGCAGGTCGCTGGCCTGGCGGCTCTTGATCAGCACCTCGCCCTGGTCGGCGAAGCCGTTGGCGGCCGTCAGCGGGCCCTGGCCATACACCAGCGGCAGCCACTGGCCCTGGCCGTTGGCGTCGAAGCGGGCCACGTACAGCGTGCCGTGGTCGAGCAGCGTGGCGTTGGCGCGCGCACCGCCCGGCTTGATCGCATCGCGGCTGACGAACTTGTAGATGTATTCGAAGCGTGCGTCCTCGCCCATGTAGATCACGGCGCGCTGGTCCTTCGTCACGGCGACGGTGGCGCCTTCGTGCGCGGCACGGCCCAGCGCGGTGCGCTTCATCGGCGTGGAGCTGGGGTTCATCGGGTCGATCTCGACCACCC
>JAGOCV010000087.1 GCA_017998575.1 Burkholderiaceae bacterium | reverse complement strand
GCGCTGGGAAATGCCCGATCCCGAACGCTGGGTGCCCGACGGCTTCGTGATCATCGCCATCGACGCGCGCGGCACCGGGCGACTGCCCGGTGCCGCGCGCGTCGATGGCGATGATCACGAAGCCGTCGGGCACCCAGCGTTCGGGATCGGGCATTTCCCAGCGCAGGTAGTGCCCGCTCGATCCGTCGGTCGCCAGGCCCGGGTAGATCCTGTTGAGCGTGTTCCATTGCGCGTTGTAGGCATCCTCGAAGTGGATGTCCTTGCCGTACACGCCGAAGCTCATCACCACGGGATAGCGGCCCGGTGCTTCGGGGCGATAGACGTTGGCGCGCAGCACGGCACCATCGGCCATGGAAATGGCTGTGTTCTTCTCGACGATCATCTGAGCTAGCTGTGCGCGCCGTGCGCGCCTCACGAATCGATGCTGATGCCGACCGCCTGGACGATGGCCTTCATGCGCGCGACGTCCTCGCGCAGGAAGCGGTCGAACTCCTGCGGCGAGTTGCCGATCGGCTCGGAGTCGTCCTCGCGGATGCGCGTGGCCACCAGCGGCGCGCGCACTGCCTTGTGGATTTCGGCGGACAGGCGCTGCACGATCTCGGGCGGCGTGCCGGCCGGCGCGAGGATGCCCTGCCAGCCGCCATCCATGTCGTAGCCGGCCACGCCGGCCTCGGCGATGGTGGGCACGTTCGGCAGCGCCGACAGGCGCCGCGATCCGGTGACGGCGAGCGCGCGCACCTGGCCGGCCTCGATCGGCCCCCTGGCCGCGATCATGCTGACGAAGGCGCAGGCGATCTCGCCACTCATCACCGCGTTGAGCGCCAGGTTGCCGCCGCGATAGGGCACGTGCAGCATGCGCGTGCCGGCCATGATGTTGAGCTGCTCGCCGGGCAGCTGCTGCGGGTTGCCGACGCCGGGCGAGCCGAACGCCAGCTTGCCGCCGCGCGCTTCCTCGATGAAGCCGCGCAGGTCGCGCGCCTGCGTGCCCGGCCCGGCCACCAGCACCAGGCCTGGCGTGCGCTTGAGCAGCGAGACGGGCGCGAACGCCGTCGCCGCGTCGTACGGCAGCTTCTTGTAGACGACCGGGTTGATGGTGTGCGAGCTGGTGGCGAACAGCAGCGTGTAGCCGTCGGGCGCGGCCTTGGCCACGGTTTCGGTGGCCACGATGCTGTTGCCGCCCGGGCGGTTCTCCACCACGATGCCCTGCCCCAGTTGCTGTCCGACCTGCTGCGCCAGCGCACGCGCCACCACGTCGGGCGCGCCGCCGGGTGCGAACGGCACCAGCAGGCGGATGGGGCGCGATGGATAGGGTTGGGCCTGGGCCCGTGCGCCGGCCAGCGGCAACGCCGCAGCCGCCGCGCCGAGCGCGAACTGTCGTCTCGTCCACATGTCTTTGTCTCCTTGTTGTCGGATGGGACGTGGCCGCTCTGCTGTCGGCCATCGCTCCCGGATGCGGTGCCGCGCGGCGCTAGATCGACTTCAGCACATGGCGCGCCATCTCTTCGCGCGTGCAGATCCACACGTCGCCGGCGGCTTTCACGCGCGCCATGATTTCGTCGTAGACCCATGCGCCCGATGGCCGGCCCATCACGTGGGTGTGGGCCGTCACGTCGAGCATCAGCGGCACGTCTTCGGCCTGCATGGCGTTGTAGGTGTCGACGAAGGTGTCGAGCATGTGGCGCGGTCCCTGGCCGTAGCGGATGCAGGTGGGCAGGTCGTTCACGTCCATGGTGAGCGGGATGCCGACGATGCGCTTGCCACCGAAGTCCATCACATACGGCCGGTCGTCGTCGTTGACGTCGCCGTGGTGCAGGTAGCCGGCCTCGGCCAGCAGGCGCGAGCTGATCGGGCTGCCGGTGCCGCGCGGGCTGATCCAGCCGATGGGCGCGACGCCGGCGGTCTGCGTCAGCAGGTCGTGGTTGCGCTGGAGGTTGGCGCGCTCGCCCGCCTCGTCGAAGTACACGGGGATCACGTCCATGCCCCACGAGTGGTTGATGACTTCGTGGCCCAGTTCGGCGATGCGCCTGACGGTGGCGGGGTCGCGCTCGCAGATCACGCCGTTGACCATCACGCTGGTCTTCACGCCGTGCTTTTCGGCGATGGCCAGCAGCCGGTGGATGCCGCGCACCAGGCCGAACGAGGCCCACGAATGCGCATTGGTGTCGAAGAAGCCCGGCTTGAGCACGTTGCCCATGGGCCCGATGCCGGGCGCCTGGCCGTCGGACCAGGCTTCGTAGGCGATGTTGAAGATGACGGCCAGCTTGTGGCCGCCGGGCCAGCGGAAGTCGTCGGGCAGGCGGGTGATGCGGGCGTCTTGCGTCATCACGCGGCCTCCGCCACCACGGGGTTGGACAGCAGGCCCACGCCTTCGATCTCGATCTCGATGGTGTCACCCGGCTGCATGAACACCGGCGGCGTGCGCGCATAGCCCACGCCCGAGGGCGTGCCCATGATGATCACGTCGCCCGGCTCCAGCGTGATGGCTTCGGTGAGCAGATGCAGCGCATAAGCCACCGAGACGATCATGTTGGCCGTGTTGTCGCTTTGCATGACCTTGCCGTTCAGGCGCGACTCGATCTTCAGGCCCTTGGCGCCCGCCGGAAGGTCGGACGCCGGCACGGCCCAGGGGCCGAACGCACCGGTGGCGTCGAAGTTCTTGCCGATGGTCCATTGCGGTGTGCGGCGCTGGTAGTCGCGCAGCGAGCCGTCGTTGAAGCAGGCGTAGCCCGCCACCACGTCCAGTGCCTGGGCTTCGGTGAGGTGGCGCGCGCGCTGGCCGATGATGACCGCGAGCTCGGCCTCGTAGTCGAACTTGTCGGACACGCGCGGGCGCACCAGCGGCGCCGCATGCGCCGCCAGCGAGGTGTTGCAGCGCAGGAAGAAGCTCGGGTACTCGGGCGCCTTGTGGCCGCCTTCGGCCGCATGGGCGGCGTAGTTGAGGCCCAGGCAGATCACCTTGCCGGGGCGCGCGACGGGCATCAGCCATTCGACGCTGGCGGCATCCACGCGCTGGCCCTTGGCCAGCTGGGCCGCGCTCACGCCTTCGCGCAGCAGGCGCAGGCCGGCGGCCGGGTCTTCGCCGGCGGCGAAGGCGTCGCCCAGCGCGATCAGTTCGTTGCCCTGCTGGACGGCCCATTGGGGCGCGGCACCGGGGGTGATGGCAATGCGTGCAAACTTTGGCATGATATCGATAAAACCTTGTACAAACGTTTTTGTCGACAAAAATTATCCTGCCAAGAACGTTATCGACAATCAAGGGCAAACCCCCATGCCGACTGTTTCTCCCATCGAACCTGCCAATCCCACGCTGGCGCGTGCCACGTACGACAGGCTGCGCGCCGACGTGATATCGGGCCAGTGGGAGCCTGGCCGCAAGCTGCTGATGCACGAGCTGCGTGACCGCTACCAGGTGGGCGCCAGTCCCCTGCGCGAAGCCCTCAACCGCCTGGCCAGCGAGGAATGGGTGGTGCACAACGACCAGCGCGGCTTCAGCGTGGCGCAGGCCACGGCCGAGGCCCTGGACGACCTGGTGGTCACGCGCATCTCGATCGAATCCCTCGCGCTGGCCCAGGCCATGGCCACGCGCTCGCCCGAATGGGAAGAACAGCTGGTGCTGGCCTTCCACCGCCTCTCGCGCACGCCGCGCTCGGTGCAGCCCGACAGCTTCGAGGAAAACCCCGAGTGGGAGCGGCTGCATCGCGCCTACCACTTCGCCCTGCTGCAGGGCTGCCGCTCCCCCCTGCTGCTGGGCTTTTGCGAGCAGCTCTACGACCAGGCCTACCGCTACCGCCAGCTGGCCGCCAAGAAGGCCTACAAGCGCCGCAACGAACTCGACGAACACCGCGCGCTGTTCGACGCGGTGATGGGCGGCCAGCTGCAAGAGGCGCAGCGCCTCATGGCCGAGCACTACCGGCGCACGGCCGGGTTCGTGGAGACGCCAGCGGCCGGAGAGCCGATCCCGCGCATCGCCACGCGGCCCTGAGCGCCCCCACAAAAGACAAGGGCCGCATCCTCGCGGATGCGGCCCTGCTGTTTGCGCGGCTTCCTGAAGACTCAGGCGCGCTCGGCCACCCAGCCCTGCACCGACTTCAGCGCCGCCGGCAGGGCCGTGGCGTCGGTGCCGCCGGCCATGGCCATGTCGGGCTTGCCGCCGCCCTTGCCGCCCACCTGCTGGGCCACGAAGTTGACGAGTTCGCCGGCCTTCACGCGGCCCATGGCGTCGGCGGTGACGCCTGCCGCGATCTGGACCTTGTTGCCGTCCACGGCGGCCAGCACGATGGCCGCGCTCTTGAGCTTGTCCTTGAGCTTGTCCATGGTGTCGCGCAGCGTCTTGGCGTCGGCACCTTCCAGGCGCGCGGCCAGCACCTTCAGGCCCTTGACGTCGACGGCCTGCGACACCAGTTCGTCGCCCTGGCTGGAGGCGAGCTTGCCCTTGAGCTGGGCGACTTCCTTTTCCAGCGCACGCACCTGATCGAGCACCTGCGCGATGCGCGCCTGCAGCTCTGACGCGGGCGCCTTGAGCGAGCCGGCCGCGCGGTTCACGTTCGATTCGAGCTGCTGCAGGTAGGCCAGCGCGTTGGCGCCGGTGACGGCCTCGACACGGCGAATGCCGGCGGCCACGCCGCCTTCGGAGACGATCTTGAACAGGCCGATGTCGCCCGTGCGCTGCACGTGGGTGCCGCCGCACAGCTCGCGGCTGGTGCCGATGTCGAGCACGCGCACGGTGTCGCCGTACTTCTCGCCGAACAGCATCATGGCGCCGGTGGCCTTGGCGGCCTCGATCTCCATCACGCGCGCCAGCGTTTCGCGGTTCTCCAGCACTTCGGCATTGACGCGGCGTTCGATCTCGACGATCTGCTCGGGCGTGACGGCCTGGTTGTGCGTGAAGTCGAAGCGCGTCTTGTCGGCATCGACCAGCGAGCCCTTCTGCTGCACGTGGTCGCCCAGCACTTCGCGCAGGGCCTTGTGCATCAGGTGGGTGACGCTGTGGTTGCGCATGGTGGCCTGGCGGCGCGCCACGTCGACCTGCGCCTTGACGGCATCGCCCACCTTGAGCGTGCCCTGCGTCTGCGTGCCGTGGTGGCCGAACACGTCGGCGCGGATCTTCAGCGTGTCTTCCACGCCGAACTGCACGCCCTCGGCGGCCAGCAGGCCGCAGTCGCCCACCTGCCCGCCGCTTTCGGCGTAGAACGGCGTGGTGTCCAGCACCACGACGCCGGCCTGGCCTTCGGTGAGCTGCTGCACCGGCGTGCCTTCGTGGTAGAGCGCGACCACCTTGGCGGGCTGCTCCAGCAGTTCGTAGCCGGTGAACGGATGGCCTTCGCCCGCGTAGTCGAGCGCGCGGTCCATCCTGAACTTGCCGGCGGCGCGGCCTGCGGCCTTCTGCTTGTCCATGGCGGCGCGGAAGCCCGCCTCGTCCACGCTCACGTCACGCTCGCGGCAGACGTCGGCCGACAGGTCGAGCGGGAAGCCGTAGGTGTCGTGCAGCTTGAAGGCCACCTCGCCGGGGAGCACCTTCTGACCACCGGCCAGTGCGGCGTCGAGGATCTGCATGCCGTTTTCCAGCGTCTCGAAGAATCGCTCTTCCTCGGCCTTGAGCACCTCGGTGATGCGCTTCTCGCTGGCGGCCAGGTTGGGATAGGCCTCGCCCATCTGCGCCACGAGATCGGGCACGAGCCTGTGGAAGAACGGCGTCTTCTTGCCCAGCTTGTAGCCGTGGCGGATGGCGCGGCGCACGATGCGGCGCTGCACGTAGCCGCGCCCTTCGTTGCTGGGGATCACGCCGTCGGCCACCAGGAACGCCGTGGCGCGGATGTGGTCGGCGATCACGCGCAGGCTCTTGTTGCCCAGGTCGGTGGTGCCGGTCTCGCGCGCGGCGGCCTTGATGAGCGCGTCGAACAGGTCGATCTCGTAGTTGCTGTGCACGTGCTGCAGGATGGCGGCCAGCCGCTCCAGGCCCATGCCGGTGTCGACGCAGGGCGCGGGCAGGCGCGTGACCGAGCCGTCCTCGGCCATGTCGAACTGCATGAACACGTTGTTCCAGATCTCGATGAAGCGGTCGCCGTCCTCGTCGGGGCTGCCCGGGGGGCCGCCGGGGATGTGCGGGCCGTGGTCGTAGAAGATCTCGGAGCACGGACCGCACGGGCCGGTGTCGGCCATCATCCAGAAGTTGTCGGACTTGTAGCGGCCGCCCTTGTTGTCGCCGATGCGGATCACGCGCTCGGGCGGCAGGCCGATCTCCTTCGTCCAGATGTCGTAGGCCTCGTCGTCTTCTTCGTAGACGGTGGCCAGCAGGCGCTCGGGCGGCAGCTTGTAGACCTGGGTCAGCAGCTCCCAGGCCCACTTGAGCGATTCGCGCTTGAAGTAATCGCCGAAGCTCCAGTTGCCCAGCATCTCGAAGAAGGTGTGGTGGCGCGCGGTGTAGCCCACGTTCTCCAGGTCATTGTGCTTGCCGCCGGCGCGCAGGCAGGCCTGCACAGAAGCGGCGCGCACGTAGCTGCGTCGGTCGGTGCCCAGGAACACGTCCTTGAACTGCACCATGCCCGAGTTGGTGAACATCAGCGTCGGGTCGTTGCCCGGCACCAGCGGGCTGGAGGCAACCACCGTGTGCCCCTTGGCGGCGAAGAAGTCCAGGAAGGTGCGGCGGATGTCGGCGACGGTGAAGGTGGGTGTGCTCATGGCTGCGGCGGGGGCGTATTGCGCAGCGCCGGATGGCGCTGATTCGCTTGCAAATGCTTGATTTTGCTGAACATTCGATTATAGGTTTGGGCGCATCCCGGCGTGGCGCGCGCGCCACGTGGCCATGCCCGCCGCTACGGCACGGGCTATGCTCGCCCGCATGAGATCCCTCGCGGCCTGGCGGCCTCCGTTCTTCGTCGCACTCGAGGGCGCGGGCTTCGCGGTGCCGGTGGCAGTCGGTGCCGTCGCCCTGCTGTTCTCGCGCATCGGCGGCGATTTCCTGATGCCGGGCCTGCTGGCCGCGCTGGCGGGCATGGCGCTGATGCACCTGGCCACGGCGCGCGCCGTGCGGCGCATGGTGTACGCCGCGCGCGTGCTCGAAGTGACGATGATGCTGGGCTTCCTGGAAGGCTTCATCCTCAAGATGCCCGGCTGGGGCCTGGCCGACACGCCCGCGCACCGGCTGATGCTGGTGATGGCGGTGAGCGTGGGTGCGGCGCTGCTGCTGCCGCTGGCCTATGCGCTGCGCCTGCAGCGCTTCGCGCGGATGATTCCCTCGCCCGTGTTCGCGGGCTTCAACTGCGCCCTGGGCGTGACGCTGTTCGTGTCGCAGGGCGCCGTGCTGCTGCAAAGCCGCGCGGCCGATGGCATCTGGTTCGCGCTGGTGGCGTTCACCGTACTGGCGGCTGCCATCGCCACCCAGATCTGGGCCACGCGCTGGGCGCCGGGCACGCTGGGCATCGCCGTGGGTTCGGCGCTGGCTGCCGTGCTGGCGCTGGCGGGCGCGCACACGCTGTCGCCGGTGATGGCCGGGCACGTGGTGCTGGCGCTGCCCGTGGGCATGGTGCCGTGGGCCGACGTGTGGGCGCCGGGCGTGGCCACCGGCTTGCTGTTGAGCGACGTCTTCCTGAGCAGTGCCACGCTGGCCGTGCTGGTGTTCCTCAATTCCGTCGTGAACGAGGAAACCGTGACGCAGATGGACGGCGCGCAACCGCGCCCGCACGACTGGGTGGCGCCGTCGGTGGCGCGCCTGCTGGCCTGCGCGGGCGGCGCGCCAGTGCTCACGCCCACCATCGGCGCCACGCGCGCCGCCGTGCGCGTGGGCACGCTCGATGCCCGTGCCATGGGGCTGGTGGCCGCGCTTGCTCTGGCGGTACTGGCCAGCGGGCTGCTGGCGTGGGTGCCGCTGGCGGCCATCTGCGGCCTGCTGCTGTACGACGGCTGGACCGCGTTCGACCGGCCCGCGCTGCGGCTGGCGCGCCGCTGGGCACGGCGCCGCCCGATGGCGATGACCGACAAGGAAGATCTGGCCACCATCGGCCTGGTGATCGCGTCGGCCGTGGCCTTCGACATGGTGATCGGCGTGCTGGTGGGCATCTTCGCGGGCTTGCTGCTGTACGCCTGGCGCAACGGCCGCCGGCTGGCGCGCTCGGTGGACACCGGCGCCACCGTCCGCTCCAACTGCGCGCGCTCGGCCGCCGAATCCGCCGCGCTGGCCGAACACGGCGACCGCATCCGCCTGGTGGTGCTCGAAGGCGCGCTCTTCTTCGGCGCGGCCGGCGGCCTCAAGGGCCTGCTGCTGGAGCAGTGCGGCGCCGGCCGCAGCGTGGTGGTCGACTGGTCGCACGTGGTGAATGCCGACAGCACGGTGGCGCGCGCCGTGGTGCAGGTCACGCGCGATGCCGCCGCGCTCGGCACGGCGATGTCCTTCTGCGGGCTGGACGCCACGGCGCCGCAGGTCGGCGAAACGCTGACGTCGGCCGGGCTCGACCTGCCGGAGTTTCCCGACGTGGACCGCGCGCTCGAATGGGCCGAGAACCGCCTGCTGCAGGACGTGCTGCGCCCGGCCACGCCCGATGGCACCGCGCTGCAGGACGCGCTGACGCTGCTGTCGGGCCTGAGCGCACAACACCGCGAAGCCCTGGAGCCGCTGATGGAGCAACGCTTCTTCCGCGCCGGCGACACCGTGTTCGAGGCCGGGCAGCGCGACAGCGAACTGATGGTGATCCTGCAGGGCAGCGTCGACATCCTCGTGGCGCCTTCCGCCAGTACACCATCGGCCCGGGCCGACGGGCGCAACGTGCGCCTGGCCCGGTTGCGCCGCGGCGCGCTGCTGGGCGAGCTGAGCTTCCTCGACACCACGGCGCGCGCGGCCACCGCGGTGGCCACCGAAGACCTGCTGCTGGGCGTGCTCTCGCGCGAACGCTTCGACGCCTTCGCGCGGCAGTGGCCCGAAGCCGGCCGCCATGTGCTCGCCAACCTGGCGCTGGATCTCGCCTTCCGGCTGCGCCGGACCAACCACCTGGCCGTGAGCCACCTGCGCTGAGGGAATCCGTCCATGCCGTCCTTCTCCCCCATCCGCGCGGTCGAACGCGCCATCGACGTGCTGCTGGCACTCAACCGGCATCCGGTGAGCTCGCTCGACCTGTTGCACCGCCAGACCGGCATTCCCAAGCCCACGCTGGTGCGGCTGCTCGAAACACTTCAATCCAGGGGACTGGTGAGCCACGCGCCGCAGTACGGCGCGTACAGCCTGGCCTCGGGCGCCAAGACGCTCTCGTCGGGCTATCACGGCGAGCCGCGCATCGTGGAAGCCTCGGCGCAACTGGCCGACGAACTCACGCGAAAGATCAAGTGGCCGCTGGCGGTGGCCGTGCCCGACTACGACGCGGTGATCGTGCGCTACAGCACGATTCCCAATTCGCCGCTGGCGCTGCTGCACTCCACCATCAACATGCGCCTGTCGCTGGTGGGCCGCGCGCTGGGCCGCGCCTACCTGGCGTTCTGCGGGGCCCAGGAAGGCCGCGCGCTGCTCGACATCCTCAAGCTCTCGACGCATCCCGAGGATGCCCTGGCGCACGACCGGCGCGCCATCAACGCCATGCTGCGGCAGATCCGCCAGCAGGGCTACGCGCTGCGCTCGCCAGGTATCCGGCCGGTCTCGGGCACGCTGGCGGTGCCGGTGTTCGAGGGCCGGCGCGTGGTGGCCACCATCGGCATGACGTGGATCGCGTCCACGCTCACCAACGAGCAGGCGGTCGAGAAATACCTGGTGCCGATGCAGGAGCTCTCGCGCGGCGTGAGCGAGAAGCTGGCCAGCCTTTAGCTCAGGCCGCGGCCACCGCCTCCTCGGGCATCGGGTATTCGTCCTGATTGCAGACCACGCCCTTCTTCGAGAAGTCCATGCGCGGCGGCGCGAAGATGTCGATCAGCACGCCGGGCTCGTTGCCGATGTTGCGGCTGGTGTGGATGACCTTGGGCGGCACCACGAGCAGCGAGGGGCTACCCATCTCGCCGGCCTCGTCGTCGCGCCACAGCGTCATGTCGGGGCCCCACGGATAGCGCATGTGGTGCACGTAGGTGCCGCTCAAGGCCAGCGAGCCCTGCTCGAAATCGGCGTGGCTGTGCGGGCTGAGCTTGGTCACGTCGCGCGCGACCATGCGCTTGAGCAGCGGGTTCACCATCAGCTTGCGCGTGCGGAAGATGCGCATGTTGCTGCCTTCGCGCGCGTAGTCGGCCAGCTTGTAGTGGCGCAGCTTGTAGCCGCCCACGGGCTCGGGCCATTCGACCAGCGGCGCGGCATCGGGATTGGGCGTGGCGTAGGCGGCGGCGTTGTCGGCCAGCGCCGCCAGATCGGTCACGTCGGCGCTGAAGATGCGCACCACCAGGCCGCTGCCCTGCACCGTGATGCGGCTGGCGCCGGGCGGGACGATGGTCAGGCTGTCGGCCTGGGCGGTGAGTTGTTCGCCGCCGGCCTCCACCGTGGCCGACAGGCCGGGCGTGTCGGGCAGCAGCAGCACGTATTCGTCGGGGTTGCCGGCGCGCGAGAGCGTGTCGCCGCCGCGCGCGCGCGAGACGACGACGACGAAGTTGGCGCCGCGCGTGACCCACGACGGCGCGGTGTCGCCGGCGATGGCCTGCGGCTCGCGCGCGTGATGGCGCGAATAGGTGGCGATCTGGGAAGGAAGAAGCGGCATGGGCGGCTCTTTCGTTGCGGGGAGTGTTCTTGAATCAGGCAGCCGGGTGCGCGATGGCGGCGGCGGCCGCGCGCAGCAGGGTCTGGTCGGAAGAGACGACGAACCAGTCGGCGCCCAGGGCGGCGAACTGCTCGCGCTCGGCGTTGCCCGCCACGTGCATGCCGGCGATCTTGCCGGCCTGCTTCGCGGCGGCCAGCACGCGCGTGGTGGCCGCCAGCACTTTCTCGTCGCGCGGGCTGTCCAGGCCCATGGCCAGGGCCAGGTCGGCACGGCCGACGAAGATGCCCGCCACGCCGGGCACGGCCAGGATCTCGTCCACGGCTTGCACCGCCTCGGGGCTTTCGATCTGGCAGATCACCTGCGCCTCGTCGCCGATGCGCAGGGCTTCCTTCATGCCCAGGCTGCCGTAGCCGGCGAAGCGCGGCGAGCTGGAGAAGCCGCGCGCGCCATCCTTGTAGCGGGCCATGGCGACGACGGCGCGCGCCTGCTGCGCATTGTCGATGTGCGGCACCAGCAGGCCGGCCGCGCCGATGTCCAGCGCCGACAGCACGATGGCCGGGTTGACCTCGGCGATGCGGATGAACACGCGGATGCCGGCGGCGCGACCGGCCATCACCATCAGGTCGAGCGTGGCGCGGTCGAACGGCGCGTGCTCGGCATCCACGCACACGAAATCGAGCGTGGTGGTGCCCAGCACCTCCACGACATGGGGCGAGGCGGTCTTGACGAAGGTTCCGAGGGTGGGCTTGGGCGAAGTCATGGCGTCGATACGGAGAAGGTCACTTGGGCGGCTGCTGCAGTTGCGGCCGGTTGTAGAGCTCACCCAGCGCCGCATAAAGCGGGCCACCCAGGCGCGCGACGGGTTGCATCTTCACGCTGTCGACGTAGCGGCCGTCGAACACCGTGTCGGACAGGTGGAAGGCCAGCACCTCGCCCAGGTAGAGCGTGTTGAGCCCGCGCCCCAGCGGCAGCGCGCGCTCGAGCCTGCATTCCATGTGGATGGGCGACAGCGCCACGCGCGGCACGTTCACCGTCTGGCCCGGCAACAGCTCGATACCCAGCGCTTCGCACTCGCTGGTCTCGCTCGGAAACTCGGCGCTGGTGCCGTGCATGGCTTCCATGGTGTCCACGGTGGCCACGTTGATCACGAATTCGCCGGTCTCCACGATGTTGCGCGCCGTGTCCTTCAACTCGCCATTGCGCGTGGCGATGTTGATGGCCACCATCGGCGGGCTGTGCGCCACGTAGTTGTACGAGCTGAAGGGCGCGGCGTTGACCACGCCGGCCTTGCTTCGCGTGGTGATCCAGGCGATGGGGCGCGGCACCACCATGCCCACCAGCAGGCGGTAGGCCGTGGGCGTGTCCAGTTGCGTGGCGTCGAGCGTGGTGTAGGTGTGCGCCACGGCGTTCAGGCCTTCTTGCGGGTGCCGCCCTTGACGAACACGCGGCGGCCGGTGTCGTGGAAGAGTGCCTTCTTCTCGGCGTCGGTGAGCAGTTCGGCCGAATCGAGCGCGCGCTGCACCATGTCCTTGTAGGTGCCCGACGACGTACCGATGTCCGAGCCCCACATGATGCGGTCGGCGCTATACATGTCGACGGCGCGGCGCAGCATCTGCTTGTCGTCGACGCCGCTCTCGCGGCAGATGTCGAGGTTGATCGAGGTCCACTTGAACGAGATGTTCTTCACCGGCACCAGCGATTCGAAATGATGGTCGAGGCCGAAGTCGGCCGCGCCGTGCTCGCACTCGGGCTCCAGCAGGTGGTCGAGCACGATGCGCACGTCGGGGTAGCGCTTCGAGAGTTCGATCAGCGCCGGGGCCGACGGGCCGCCGCCGCCGACCGACAGCACCTCTATGTTCATCACCAGGCCGTGCTCCTGCAGCACCTCCCAGCACTTGAGCGCCTGCGGAGAGTTGAGCCACGGCATGCCGCCGTCGGCATCGCGTCCGCCGAAGAGGCGCAGGCCCGACAGGCCGTTGTCCCGGATCTGCGTGCGGATCAGCTCGGGCGTGGCCGGGTCGGTCGCGTCGAGGATGACCACCGCCGCGAAGATGTCGGGGTGCGCATCGGACGAGTCGAGGATGTAGCTGTTGTCGTACTTGTAGACCATGCGCTTTTGCACGGCCACGGCGCCGTCGACGCCCTCTTCCTTCATCCACTGCAGCATGCGCGAGACGTCGGGCACCTCGTTGATCGGCTCGGGGCCGTGGTGGCCGCCGGGCGTGCCGATCACGCCGGGCAGACGCGGCGGCGCATTCGGCGCGCGCTTCTGGTAGTTGCGCGGGTACTTGGTCTGGTCGTCGGCGACCAGGTGCGCGTGGGCGTCGTAGATCGGGGGGCGGGACGAGGAGCTCATCGGAACGGCTTCAGGAATGGATGGAGGAGGACGCGGCCCCGGTGGGGGCCGCGACGCGGAGAGTGCTTACTGCAGCTGGATGTTGGCCGTCTGGATGACCTTCTGCCACTTCTTCGAATCTTCGTTCATCAGCGTGCGCAGGTGTTCCGGCGGGCCGGCGTTCACCACGGCGCCATATTGCTGCAGCTTGGCGCGTCCGTAGGTGGAACCCAGGATGAGGTTGATCTCTTCGTTGAGCTTCTTCACGACATCCGGCGGCGTGCCGGCCGGATGTCGTGAAGAAGCTCAACGAAGAGATCAACCTCATCC
>JAGOCV010000086.1 GCA_017998575.1 Burkholderiaceae bacterium | reverse complement strand
TGCCAGGAAAGGCTGCGCACGGCGGCCGCCCCGGACAGGCACTTCACGGACACGCTGGATGTAGCCGATGCCCGAGGTGTGGAGGTCGAAATACGATTTCTCGTTGGACGTGGTGTTCATGGTGAATCTCCATAGGGAAGAAGCGGAGACACACCAGCCCCACGCATGCGGGGAAAGGTGCGTAACCCCGCGGTGGGTCGATAAGGCGAAAGCATCCGCCACCAGAGACTGGTGGCCGCTCGCGGATGGATGCGGTGCGAGCTGGCTCGGTCACGCAGTGGGAACTGCGACGCAACCTTGAAGACCGATGGTTGCTTGGCATGTCGCTGACAACGTCAGCAGGCATGGGGTCAGCATGGCCGGGCCTCGCGCGCGCGACAGCAATCAATCGGCATCCGGGCGCTTCCCATTTTTTCCAGGCTGCCCAGTTCCGCCCAAAAGAAAGCCCCCGAAATGGGGGCTTCAAGGGGTATGCGGACATTTTTGGACTACGCCGATTCCACCGCCGCCAGCGACAGATACGTAGCGGTGGCGGACAGCTCCAGATCATCTGAGCTTTGCAGAATGCGAGTGAAAACGCTGTCTTTCGGGTCGAAGAACTCGCCGAAGTCGTCGCCGCCAAGCTCGGCGCGTGCCAGTTCCCACCAGTCATCGAACGGGTCGGTATCCGGGTTGCAGCCGACGGCATAGGCCAGCAGCTTCACGCGGCCATCGGGGCGGCGCTCTCCGCGCTCGGCGAGGAAGTACACGCCCTGGTCCTTGGCCAGGGCGACGCGGCATTGGTTGGCGATGGCTTCGGCAAGCACGGGGCGCAGGTCGGAGCCTCTGAATCGCAGTGACATGGTTGAAATCTCCTGTATGGATGAAGAAAAAAGCCCTCCACCGAAACGGATGGAAGGCTTGTGGGGCAGTCGCCGGTAGGCTGTGGACTGATCAGTCGTGCCGCTAGGCTTCCTGTCTGGCACGTCAGGCTGGAACCGCCTGACGTTGCCGAAAGGCTTTGGCGTCGATCACGCTCACGTCGATCAGGCGCCAGCGCCCGTCGTCGATGAGCCGCTCCAGCACTTCACCGAGCATGTCGAAATACACCTCGTCGTGCCTATCGACCAACTCACCGTCGCGGTGCAGCTCCACCACGTAGGTGTCGCCGCCACGGTCGTAGAGGATCGTCACCTGACCCTCGAACTTGGTGGTTGAGACCGTGAAGCTGATCGCCGGCGGGGTCTCGATGATCCTGGAGGGCTTGGGATCGACCCAGGCGAAGTCGCGGGCACCTGCATCGACCAGCATGTGGGTGATGCACCGGAACCCGTCGGGCGCGGGCATCTCCTCCAACTGCTCGATGAGTTGGCCCAGCTCCATGCACTGCGGCTCGGGAATGGGCAGCTTGGCGGGTGCTTTGCCAAGGATATGCCTCGTGATGGTGTAAGGCGTGCCATCCGAAGTCTTCTCGGTGACGACTTCCGGGGTGTCCGCGCGAAGCCCGTCGAAACGTCGCCGGGCGTAGGGTTGGACATGGACCTTGGCGCCCTCGCTGGGAACGGTGGTCACCAGGTTGGGATCGAGCACGGCGAACTCGGAAGGCTTGAGCTTGACGACGATGGCATCGTCGGTCGCGGAGACTACCTTGCCGTTGAAGGGCTGAGGGTCAATGGCGAAGCCCAACGTCGAGGACTGCGGCTGATCATCGAATACGCGGTATTTGAACGAACGCACGTTGCGAGGGACATGGCCCGCGACAAGCGAAGGCATCATGGATTTGATGAGGGAACGGTCCATGGGAATCTCCTTGAGGAAGAACAAGGGATTCCCCGCCCGCAAGGGAGAGGTCCCTTGTGGGTGGCGTGAACGGACGGGGTACGTCCATAGGAAGAAACGACCAGCACGGTTTCCCGCACTTGCAGCCTTGAAGGTCTCGGCTGCCAGGGCATGTGTCGGCAACGCCGACGAACATGGAGCAAGGATGGCTCTGGAATGGGCGGCCTGCCTGCAAGAAATCGCACAGCGTCGCACCCGCTTTCCTGCGCTGCGGACAAAAAAGTGCCGGTGTCAATTCTTTCGCGCAAATCAAGAAGGACTTGAAACCGTATATGGGACAGTAGGTTAGCTCCTTTCGGGGCCGCTTAGAAGAAGAGCGGCGTTGTCGGCTAGGAGCGACATAGGAGCGTTGGGAGAGAAAGCCGCATCGCACTGTGTAGTGCTGGATTGCCGAGGAACGGCGGGCCTGTCGCATCATCATAGCCCAACAGGCTCGGCGGCATCCAGAATGAAGAACGCGCAGCCTGGGCTGCGCGTTCGATGGATGCCGTTGAATAGCATGCGGTGCAATCATGGCGGCTTCGGTGGTGTGCTGCGGGTCGCCGTGCCCTTCCTGAATCCTCGATCCCCCGCCATGAACGCTTCCAGCATATGCGGGATCAGCGTCGCCGCATCAACGGCCTCGCCATACGCCTGCGCGTGTAGCGCGGCGTAGCGGTCGAGGTCGACTTTCAAGCTGGTCGGGCAAACGAAAGTCAGCTTGGTGCTCTCGGTCTTCGGCAGCGGGCCGAGCCGCAGCTTCTTGGTCGTGCTCATCGTGAAGTCCCCCGGTTGAAGAACAGCGGCTGGTACGGCCGCAGCACCAGATCCCGGTTGACGATGATGCGAACCGGCAGGCCCGGCCGTTGCGTTAAGGTCGGCTGGATGTTGAGGTTGCGCCGGGTCATCTCCTGGCCGACCTGATTGATGCTGTCCTGCGCGCTGTCGCGCCCAGCGATGATGACGCGATCACCATCCTGCCGGTTCTCCGGCGCGGCCAGCTCGGCACCGACGCCCAGCAGCGTGGTGAGTGCCGCACCGGCAAAGATGCGGCCCCAGTGGTAGTCCACATCGTCCTCCAGCCCGGCATAGCCGGCTGGGTCGGTGCCGGCCAGGTTGTCGAGCGTGAGCGAAGACGTGTCCGGCAGGATGATCCGGTTCCAGACGACTTGAACGCGGCTCTGCCCGTAGCTGACCTGGCTGTTGTATTTGCCCAGGATGCGCGAACCCTGCGGAATCAGCAGGAAGCGCCCGGTGGCTGTGTCATAGACCGGCTCCGTCACCGTGGCGATCACGTCGCCGGGCAAGTCCGACTTGATGCCCGTCACCAAGGCACCTGCGACCACTGTTCCGGCCATAACCTGATACGGCGAAATTGGCAGAGTCAGATTGCCGGAATTACGGGTTTCAGTGGGGCCAGCTTTCATGAAAGCCTCTTTCTGGTCTTGCCGGTTTTGCACCGCTGTCGGGTCAGCAGGTTGGGCCGCCGTGGAGGCCGGCCCGGCCGCCAGCGGGTCAAACGCCGCATTGGCGGCGAAGCCCGGCGCAGCGGCCACCTGTGTCTGCGCTACCGGCGCCGCATTCTGCCCACCCGAGCGGAAGAACACGGACGAGGCCGCGGCCGCCTCGGCTTCTTTTCGCAGGGCATCGTTCGGGTCGTGACCGGGGGCCGCGTAGGCAGCCGTCGCCGGTTGCTGCGACTTCACGATAGCCGGGCCAAGATCGCCCGGCAGCGGTGGCCCTAGTTCGGGAACGGCAGGCAGCAACGCCGGCGGCAGCTTGGAATAGTCCGTCGGCAGCGCATCCAGTCCTTCCGACTTTGACACGCGATCGACGTTGTAAAGCTCGGTCTGCTCGCCTGTGCTGCGTCGATGAGGTTGCAGCGACCACATCAGCGCGCCGAGCACGGCGACCGCTAGGACGCCGGCAAGGATGGCCAGCGAGCGCCGGTTCAGGCGTGTGACTGGACGCGGCTGGGCGCGCAGCGCCACTGCCTCCGGCGCCACCTTGTCCGCCTGCGGCGCGGCAAGGTCGGGAGTGTCATCCTGGCTCATGGTCAGTTCCTCCGTGCAACACCATCGGTGCGCTCGATCCGCACCACGTCGCCGCCATCGCCGCCCAGCCGCAGTTCGGCCGCGCCGAACAGGCGATCCACGACGTAGTACGGCGAGCGAAAACGGTAGTTCACCAGTTGCCCGTCGCCCTGCGCGCCGATGACAAACAGCGGCGGCAGCTCGCCCTGGGCGATGCCCGGCGGGAACTGGATATAGACCTTCTCTCCATCATCGAAGGCGCGCAGAGGCTTCCACGGCGGGTTGCTGCCCGATACCGCGTAGCGGAAGCGGATCTTGTCCAGCGACAGGCCCGTATCGACAGGCGTTGTTGCCTGCGCTGCCTGCGCCTGGCGCTGCAACGCGAGCATTCGGTCTTTCGGATAGTCCCAGGACACCGACGCCATCCATGCCCTCTCGGTCGAGGTCAGCTCCAGCAGGTAGGTGCGCCGACTGGTGGTGATGACGAGATTGGTTTTCAGACCGGAGCGGATAGGCTTGACCAGCACATTGACGCGCAGATCGGCCCCGCCGCCGCTGGACGTGTCGCCCACGATCCAGCGCACGGTATCGCCGGCGGCGACCGTTACCAGTTCCTCGCCCGGTTGAAGCGAAACCACCGTCACGCGCCCCGGCGACGCATAGACCTGATAAAGCGCGCCATCGGTGAACGGCCACACCTGAATCGCGTTGACGTAGCCCTCACGGGTAGGCGCGATACGCGCTTCTGCATTGGCACGGGAAACGCGCACCTTTTCGTCGGCCGGCTCCGGCGCAACGGGGGCCTCATCGAGTTCCGGCAGGGGCTTCAACTGCGCCGGCAGCGCCAGCGGTTCAGGGACGGCGACGACTTCGACGGGCTTGGGCGGTTCGGGCAACGGCTGGGCCAGCACCGTCTCGTCGAGCGAGATGGATGGCGGCGGCTTCCCCTGCGAGGCGCAGCCCGCGAGGGCCAGCAGCGTCAAAGGAACAACGTAAAGGCGGAAACGAAGTTTCATGGTTTGGCTCCTTCGGAAGAATCCAGTTCGCGGCTCCATGACAGGCCGTTGACGTAGATACCCAATGGGTTCTTGAGCAGGCGCTGTTCAGTACGCGGGGTTTGCAGGACGGTCGAAAGCACGGCGTTCCAGCGTTCGGTGCCGGCGGGCGCACCGTTGACATAGCGCTGCTCTGTCCAGCGCACGTTGAAAGACGTGTCGCTCGCGCGAACCACGCTGGTGATTTGCACCGTTACCGATTCCTTGCCGATGCGGGCGAATGGGTCATTGGTGCGGGCGTAGTCGTTGAGCACCGCCGCGCCCTTGTCGGTGGTGTAGTCGTAGGCATCGAGCCAGTTCTGCCGCACCACGATGGGGTCGATGGACAGCGAGCGAACCAGCGTCACGAAGCGCGCCAGGTGGTGCGCGATCTGCGCGTCGCCGGGCCGGTACGGCGTGGCGGCCTCTCCCACGGCGCGCACCTGCCCGGCTTGATCGACCTCGATGACATAGGGCGTCACGATGGACTGCGCCGAGCGCCACACCAGGCCGCCGGCCATCAACAGCGCGAGCACTAGGCAGCCGAAGGCCATCAGGCGCCAATTCTTCGCCTGCACGCGGGCGGAGCCGATACGGTCGTCCCACACCTGGGCGGCGGCTTGATACGGGGTGGCAGGCTGCGGCGTATCGGCGTAGCGCACCTGCGGTCGTTTGAATCGCATGGGTGTTCTCCTTGAAGGTTAGGTATCGGAATCCCGCAGGCTCGGGCCTTGCCCGGAGCCGCCGCCGTCGCCGCCGCGCAGCGTGTGGGCGGCAGTGGTCGCGGCATGGGTAGCCTGCTGGCGGCGGTGCATCCGCTTGGCCCAGGCCGGTTGCTCTTGCTTCTGCGAGCCTGCGGTGCCGTCTGCGGTCTGGCCGGGGCCAGCACCGTCGCTGCCGGCTTCTGTGCCGTTCCAGCCAGCGCGGAAGGAGTCGGCCACCTTCTGCCCAACAGCGGAAGCACCAGAGGTGACGCTGCGGCCTGCGGCTTGTGCGCCAGTCTTGGCGACATTGCCGAGGCCAGCCGCCGCGCCCTTGGCACCGCCGCCGGCCGCAGCGGAACCGGCCTGGAACGCCGATCGGGCACTGCCGGCCGCCGAAGTCGCGGCACGCGCACCGGCACCGGCCAGCTTTGCGGCCGCCGGGGCCATTCGTGCCCCGGCCATGACGGCGCCGCCCACGCCCGTTACGGCGGCGCCGATGGCAACGCCGGTGCCGACAGCCCCGACCGCAGCACCAGCCATCGCGCCCGCACCAAGCTGTGGCGCACCGGACACCAGGCCGGTGGCGATACCGGGGCCGAAAATGCCCAGCGCCAGCAGCGCGAGCGAGGCCAGCATCACGACCAGCGCGTGGTCGATGGATGGTTCGTCGGGATGCACCTGGAACTCGGCGAACAGGCCTGAACCGATGCCGACGATGACGGCCAGCACCAAGACCTTGATGCCTGACGACACCACGTTGCCTAGCACCTTTTCCGCGAGGAACGAGGTCTTGTTCCAGAGTGCAAACGGGATCAAGACGAAGCCGGCGAGCGTAGTCAGTTTGAACTCGATCAGCGTGATGAAAAGCTGTACGGCCAGCACGAAGAAGCAGAGGATCACCACCAGCCAGGCGATGAACAGAACCACGATAGGGTCGATGTTCACGAACACCTCGGGGAACCCAGCCATGTCCCCGATCTGTTCCAGAATCGGCGCGGCTGCGTCGATGCCGGTCTTCGCCAGCCGGCCCGGCTGAAGGAAGTTCTCCATCGTGATGGCCGAGCCGGTAGCGGTAATTCCCAAGCCGGCGAACGAGCGGAACACGATGCTCGCCAGCCAGTTGAAGTTGCCGATGATGTAGGCGAACGCGCCGACACAGAGCACCTTGCGCAGCAGCTTGGCGATCACGTCGTCGCCCTGGCCGGTGGCGTGGCTCATGGCCCAATACAGGCCAGCGATCGTCATGTCGATGACGATGAGCGTGGCGGTGAGAAATGCCACTTCGCCCTGCAATAAGCCGAAGCCCGAGTCGATGTAGCGCGAGAACGTATCGAGGAAACGGTCGATGATGGTCACGTCGTTCATGGCGAATCCTCGGGCGGAGTGAGCGGAACGGCGCCCTCTGGCAATTCATCTGCGGGCGTATCGAAGCTCGGCGGAATCGGCGGGAGTTCAGCCAGCGAGTTGTATTCATCCGGCCCGGTATGGCCGGCGAAGAAGCGCCGCCGGAAGGCTTCAGCGGCGGCGCGGCAGGCATCCTCGCCCACGGCCTGCCGGTCGGCCGCGCATTGCCCGCGCAACGCCTTGAGCCGCACCGGATCTGCGGCCAGGGCGTCGGCCAGGTTCTCGGCCGGCTGCTGGCCGCACGCGGTCAGCAGCACGGCCATCAGGACGGAAGCGCATCGCATGGCCGCCTCCGGTCAGTTGTTATAGAAGTTGACGGACTGCGGCGTGTACGGCGTGCCGGTGCCCAGAAAGCGCCGCCGCACTTCGCGGGCGCGCTCCATAGCCGCCGCTTGCCGCGCCAGTTCCAGTGAAGCGGCCCGGTCTTGCGTGATCTGGAGCTGCTGCGCCTGGATCGACTGCTTGGCCTGCAAAGCCAGGAGCTGGTTCGTCGCCTGCATCGCTTGCAGCGCGCCGGTGGCCGACTGGCTCTGGCTCACGAGATCGGCCAGCGCGCTTTCGTCTTGGGCGAGGTTCTGCGACACCTGCGCCTGCATCCGCATCGCGGTGTGCAAGCCGTTCAAGGTGTTCTGCCAGCGTTCGCGGGCGTCCTGTGCCATGCGGTCGCCGCTGATGGTGGCGGCGTACTGTTCCGGGTACAGGCGGGCGAACGTGGCATCCATGCTCTGCACGTCGTAGGCCAAGCCGCGCGCCTCGGCGATCAGGCGCTCGGTGGTGGCGAGCGTCGAGCGCAGGCGGTTGACGATGTTGAAGTCGAGATTTGCCAGGTTCCTGGCCTGGTTCATCAACATCTGCGCCTCGTTCTGAAGCTGGTTGATCTGGTTGTTGATCTGTTCCAGCGTGCGCACGGCGGTCAGCGTGTTCTGCACGAAGTTGGACGGGTCGAACACCGTCAGCGCGGATGCGGGCTGCACGGCCAGCAGCGATACCGACAGCACGGCAGCGAGTGAGACAGAGAGCAAACGGGGCTTGGTCTTCATGGTGAAACCTCCAGCGGTTGAGAAGCGAGAAAGGAAGCTGCCGCCGGAGCGGACGGCAGCAGGTCGGCGGCCCAGCCGAGGCCGCGATGGCGCAGCCACGCGCCGGCGAAGCCGGGAGCGCCGGCCTGCGTCAGCACGCGGTCAATATCGCGTTGGTCTTGAGGGGTGGATGCGCCCGCGAATGCGAGCGCGACAGGCCCCAGGTCGAGGTCGAACAGGCGATTGCCGAGGCGCGACTGGTAGTAGTAATCGCGCTTGGGCTGTGCGGTCGCCACGATCTCAATCTGGCGGCTGTTCAAGCCGAAGCCTTCGTAGATCGTGCGAATCTGCGGCTCGGTGGCCTGCGGGTTAGGTAAGAAGATCCTGCTCGCGCAGCTTTCGATGATGGCTGGCGCGATGGTCGAGTCCTTGATGTCGGCCAGCGACTGCGTGGCAAAGATGACGCTGACGTTCTTTTTTCTGAGCGTCTTGAGCCATTGCCGGATGCGGGCCGCGAAGGACGGCTCATCGAGGAACAGCCACGCTTCATCGAGGATCAGCAGCGTGGGCGCGCCGTCAAAACGTTCGTCGAAGCGGGCGAACAGGTAGCGCAGCACTGCTTGCACGGCGGCGGGGCTGTGCATCAGTTCTTCCATCTCAAAGCCCTGCACGTCGGCCATGCCCAGCCGGTCGTGGTCAGCGTCCAGCAGCTTGCCGTGGGCGCCGCCCAACACATAGGGCGCGAGCGCTTGGCGCAGCGCGTTGGACTGCAATAACACCGACAAGCCGGTCATGGTGCGCTGCTCCACTGGCGCACCGGCAAGGCTTCGCAGCGCCGACCAAATGGCAGCCTTCTCGTCCGGGCCGACCGTCACGCCTTCGTGCAGCAGCCGGCCCTCCACCCATTCGGCGGCCCAGGTGCGGTAGCCCTCGTGGGCTATTCGCGCGAGTGGCTGGAAGGCGATGCCGCCATCGGCACCGAGGTCGTAGTGCTCACCGCCAAGGCCGAGGATGGTGGCGCGCATCGAGCGCCCCATGTCGAAGGCGAAGATCCGCGAGCCGAAGTAGCGCCGGAACTGCATGGCCAATATGGCGAGCAGCACCGACTTGCCCATGCCGGTCGGCCCGGCGACAAGGGTGTGCCCCACGTCGCCGATGTGCGTCACCAGCCGGAACGGCGTCGCGCCATCGGTGCGGGTGACGATCAGCGGCGGGCCATCGAGGTGTTCGTTCTTCTCCGGCCCAGCCCATACCGCTGACATCGGCATCATGTGCGCCAGGTTCAGCGTCGAAACGATGGGCTGACGCACGTTCGCGTATGCGTTGCCGGGGACGGACGACAGCCAGGCATCGACTGCGTTGAGGGTTTCGGGGATGGTCACGAAACCCCGGCCCTGGATGACGCGCTCCACCATGCGCAGCTTCTCGTCGGCCACGGCCGGGTCGGCGTCGAGCACCGTCACCGTGGCGGTGAGGTAGCCGAAGGCGACTTGATCGCTGCCCAGCTCCTGCAAGGCGGCATCGGCGTCGGCGGCCTTGTTGCTGGCATCGGTATCGACCAGCGGGCTTTCCTGCTGAAAGATCGTTTCGCGCAGCAGCGCGATGACGTTCTTGCGCTTGGCGAACCATTGGCGCCGCAAGCGCCCCAATTCCCGTTCCGCCTCGGCTTTGTCCAGGCACAGGAAGCGCGTACTCCAGCGATACGCAAAGCCCAGGCGGTTGAGGTCGTCCAAGATCCCCGGCCAGGTCGAGGTCGGGAAGCCTCGTACCGACACCACGCGCAGGTGCTGATCGCCCAGCATGGGCGCCAGGCCGCCGACCAGCGCGGCATCGGCCAGCAGTGCGTCGATATGGAACGGCACGTCGGGCACGCCGACGCGATAGCGCCGCGTGGAGACTGTGGCATGCAGGTAGGTCAGCGTCTGGCTATCGTCCAGCCAGGCAATCTCCGGCATCACACCATCGAGCAGGTCGAACACGCGATCGGTCTCTGCCACGAAGGAATCAAGCCGACCACGCCAGTCCACACCCTCAGTGGGCCGGTTCTCGTACAGCATCCCAGCCGCACGGGCGCGAGACTCTTGCGGCGGTAGGTGTTGCAACGTGAAGTGATAGACGCTCTCGAAATGGCCATCCGACTCCTCGAACGCCGCGCGTCGCTCCTCATCCACCAGCCAGGACAGTGGTTCGGGAAAGGAGGATTGCGGATAGCTCGATGCCCGCATCCGCTCGGCCTCGATATAGAAGGCCCAGCCAGACCCGGTACGGCGAAGCGCGTTGTTCTGCCGCGCCGACGTGGCAATCAGCTCGCCCTGTGTCGCACTGTCCAAGTCGGGGCCGCGAAACTGGAACGTGCGTTGAAACGAACCATCTTTGTTCAGCACAACGCCCGGCGCGACCAGCCCGGCCCAGGGCAGCCAGTCGGCAAGCAAGGCCGGGCGCTGACGATATTCGGCAAGGTTCAGCATGGCGTCCTCCCCTCACACGTCCAGAAGCGGGCGGTGTTTGATATGCCGCGCGAAGACCTGCATGAACTGCGGATCGACGCGCGCACCCCATACGGCCAGCGAGTGGCCGACGATCCAGAGCACCACGCCGGGAATCCACAGTTGCAGGCCCAGCCCGACGGCGGCGGCTAGCGTGCCGTTGGCAATCGCCACGGTGCGCGGCGCACCGCCCAGCAGGATCGGCTCGGTCAGCGAGCGATGCAGCGGCACTTCAAAGCCCGGAAGATCGGTGGCCTTACTCATACGACGGCCCCTCCGGAGAAGCTGAAGAACGACAGGAAGAACGAGGACGCGGCGAACGCGATGGACAGGCCGAACACGATCTGGATCAGCTTGCGAAAGCCGCCGCTGGTATCACCGAACGCCAGCGCAAGCCCCGTCGAGATGATGATGATCACCGCCACGATCCGGGCGACTGGCCCTTGGATGGATTCGAGGATGGAGGTCAGCGGCCCTTCCCACGGCATCGAGGAACCGGCGGCCTGCGCCGTGCCCGCCAGCAACAGCATCAGCGCGGCCAGCAGCAGCCCTTGCCCTGCGGGACGGGCCAGGTGGCGCAGCCGCGCCATGCTGGACAGGCGAGAAATAGGATTTACGGAAAGACGGAAAGCATCAACGTGCGTCATGGCAGTTCTCCAGGTTGGTCAGGGGTCGAGGAAGGCGCAGCGGCAGCGGCTGCAAGAGGAACCGGCGGCAGCTCGGGAAACGGCGTTTCCAGCGCATCTGTCAGGCGATAGCCCGCACCGTCGAAGCCGACGACACGGGAGATGGTTTCGACGTGACGTTTGCGGCCACGGCCTGCGATGTGAATCACCACGTTGACCGCCTCGGCGATCAGGGCGCGGGGCGGATTCACTGCCACTTCGAGGATCAGTTGCTCCAGACGCAGCAGTGCGCCCAAGGCGGAGCCGGCATGGATGGTGGCAATGCCGCCGGGGTGGCCGGTGCCCCAGACCTTCACCAAGTCCAGGGCTTCGCCGCCACGCACTTCGCCGACGATCACGCGGTCAGGCCGCAGGCGCATCGTGGCCCGCACCAGCTCGGTCATTGTGACGACGCCGGCGCGGGTGCGCAGCGGCACATGGTCGCGGGCCGCGCATTGCAGCTCGATGGTGTCTTCGAGCACCAGCACGCGGTCGCCTGTGGCGGCGATCTCGGCCAGCAGCGCGTTCGCCAGCGTGGTCTTGCCGGTGCTGGTGCCGCCGGCGATCAGGATGTTCTGCCGCTCGCGCACGGCGCGGCGCAGGAACTCGGCCTGCCCGGCGGTCAGGATGCCGTCGGCCACGTAGCGATCCAGGCCGATGATGCTCACGGCCCGCTTGCGTAGCGCGAAGGCTGGCCCCGGGGCGGCCGGAGGCAGGATGCCCTCGAAACGCTCGCCGGTTTCCGGCAACTCGGCGGTCAAGAGCGGCTGGCCGCGATGCACCTCCGCGCCGACATGCGCGGCGACCAGGCGGATGATGCGTTCACCATCGGCCTCGGGCATCTCCACGCCCAGCGGCGAGCGACCCGACGACAGCCGATCCACCCACAGGGTGCGATCGGGGTTGAGCATGATTTCCACAACATCCGGATCTTCGAGCGCAGCGGCGATCAGCGGCCCCATCGCCGTGCGCAGCATCTGGATGCGGCGATCCTGGGACGCCGCGGCGGATGAGCGAGATTCAGGCGGAATCTGCGGAACGGCACTCATGACGCACGCTCTGCAGCTCGCTCATCGGCGGACGCCATCGCTGCTGCGTCATCCATCCGCATCGGATCGGGGTGCAGTTCCTCCACCACGTCGCGCACCAGACTGCGGCCACGCAGCAGGTGGCGACCCAACTGCTCGACGAACTGCTCGAAGCGCGCTTTGCCCTGGGCGCGGGCCGCGTCCTTGTGGGCTTCTGGCACCGGCGTGCTGATGGTCAAGAAATAGCGGATGAACAGCGCCAGCGTTTCGATCTGGATGTTCTGGTCGCGCTCCATGCGTTCGGTCTGCCGCGACAGTCGATCCAGCCGCTTGGCAATGGCGGCCTCACGCTGGTCGCCCGCATCGGGTGACAGCCAGGACGCCAAGGCCGCTGCGACGATGGAGGACTTGGACACGCCTTTCTTGGCGGCAAGTTCATCCAGGCGCTTGGCGTGCTCGGGCTGGATGAAAAGATTGAGGCGGTATTGGCTCATAGGTCGATTCCGTCGTTGGGGTCGAGAGAAGCCAGCCGGGCCGTGCGCTGCATGGCCGGGTCGAGCTGGCCGGGAAGCGGGAGCGCCAGGTCGTCGTCATCGAGCAGCTCCAGGTCGTTCGCACACGCGTCCAACTCGGGCTCGTAGGCGACGGTTTCGGAGAGTTCGAGCTGGCGGCGCGGGCCGCCGTCATCGGTGCCGCCCGGACCATCGGCGGATACCGAGGTCGGCGCCGTAGGTACGGCCGGGATCGCCAAGCCGCTCCAGTCGTCGGGGCGGGCTGGCGGCGCGTCGGCGTACCTCCCGACTGCGAGCACGGGCGGTGGCAGGACGCGATCCTTGAAATTGGCGTCGACGTAGTAACGCAGCTTCTTCGCGCGGATCGGGGCAACGCTGGACACCATGACTACGGCGTCCTCAGGTGGAAGCTGCATCACCTCGCCGGGCGTCAGCAGCGGACGTGCAGTTTCCTGACGCGACACCATCAGGTGCCCCAGCCACGGAGCGAGGCGGTGGCCCGCGTAGTTGCGCTGCGCGCGAAGCTCGGTGGCGGTGCCGAGGGTTTCGGAAATCCTTTTCGCCGTCCTTTCGTCGTTGGTGGCGAAAGTCACCCGGACATGGCAGTTGTCGAGGATGGAATGGTTCTGCCCATACGCCTTGTCGATCTGGTTCAGGCTTTGAG
>JAGOCV010000370.1 GCA_017998575.1 Burkholderiaceae bacterium | reverse complement strand
CGCCCGACCCACTGGATAGCGAGGGTGGTATGACGGACATCGCGCCGGCCGCCGTCGATCTGCTGGGCGACGCCGTGGCGCCGGCCGCTGACCCGGTGGACGCCTACGAAGCGCTGGCTCAGTGCCGTGAGGCCCTGACCGATGCGCTCGAACTGCTGGAAGGGTGGATCATGACCAAGTGCCCGCGCAAGTTCATCCCTGAGCACATGGCCCACGTCGCCGCGCTGCGCGTCAAGGGTGGGCTGTGATGGCCGTTCTCAGGTCGCCTGCGGCCAGGAAAAGACAAGTGCTGTCGATCGTTCAGGCCGCCCCCGATGGCCTTCGCGCAATCGACATCGCAGGCGCCATCAACCTTTCGCGGGCTCGGACGCTCGAAATCCTGCGGATGCTGCGCGATGACGGCAAGGTTTCTGCCACTACGCGGCAGTCCGGCGCAAGGTGGGCGACTCCAGACCGCGCGAAAGCCATCGGTGATGCCATCCGCGCCGCGAGGGATGAGCGTGCGGCGCAGCGCAAGGCAAAGCCGGCGCCAGCGCCAGAGATTGACTACAGCGATGACGATGACGAGGACAAGGACGACGCGCCACTGATCCGAATCGTCCACACCCGGCCGCCTGCTGGCGGGTATCCGCCGCCAGCCGTGAGTCGCCCCTTCAGCGTCTTCAATCTGGCTGACGAACTGGCCGCCTGAAAGCCACCCATGACCACCATCTACCTCGAACAGAAAGCCCTTGACGCCCTGCCAAGCATGGTCGGCGGCATGGTTCAGACCTATGTGCATGCAGCGCCTGCGCCTTGCAGGGTGGCGTTTGCGCCTGTGGCTGTGGAGCCTGTTGTGCAGGCCGAGCCGACCGACGAGCGCGCCGCTTTCGAGGTAGCCGCAAGGGCCAAGGGCCTCGATTGCGCGCGAGAGCCAGAGTGGCACCCGCTAGGGCAGCCCGAAGAAAGCCGCCCGTACTACAACAGCCGAACCAATGCGGCATGGTGGGCATGGTCGGCGGCACTCGCAGCCCCAGCGCCTGCCCTGGCTGCGCGCCAGTTGCGAGACCTGGACAACTCGCTGACCGAGACGATCAAGGACCGCGACTGCTATCACGAGTGGGCCGACAAGCTGGCCGCCGCCATCGCCGAGCATTTCGGCGAAGACATCGGCGAGCACAGCAACATCAACAACCCGTGGGCTGCGGCGCTGGACGTGATCGCAGAAGCCAAGCCGTCGCCTGCCCTGGCTGCGCCGCCTGCGTTGCTGGCGCAGATCATGAACATCCCCGTCGCCGCCCATGTGGAGGCCATGGACGACGCGCGCCGCTTGCAATACAAGCAAGGCCACCGCGACGCGCGCCATGCCGCCGCTGATCTTGTGTCGGCCGCCACGGCATCGGTGGCGGGGCTGGTGGGTGCGCAGCCCGGCGCCGTGCAGGTTGTGCCGCGCGAGTGGCGCAACGCGCTGCGCAAGCTGGCATTCATGGCGCGCACCAGCGGCGGCACTGCAGGCCCTGACGCCGCGCTGATGTCGGCCCTGAACGAGGCTGAGGCCCTTCTGTCGATGCCGTACCTGCACACCGCCGCCACGCCAGCACCGCAGCCCGAGGCGCCTGCCGCAGTGCAGCCGGTGCCTGCGCAAGAACAAGGGCAGCACGACGCAGCGCCACCAATGGCCTGGAACTCCGACGCAGCGCGCGACGTGCTGGCCGAGCGGCGCCGGCAGATCGAGGCCGAGGGCTACGACCCGGATCACGACGACAAGCACACGGACTGTTCGCTGTCGAGGGCTGCAGCCTGCTACGCCACTGGCTCGATGAAAGGCTGGCCCTGGAGGGAAGAAGACTTCAAGGACAGCGGCGATGGCCAGTACAGCGAAAACCACCGCCGCATGCTGGTCAAGGCCGGCGCCCTGATCCTGGCCGAGATCGAGCGTTTGGACCGCGCCATGCGCGCCGCCCACCTTGCCACCGGAGACGCATCATGAGGCCATCAACCGCCTATTGGATTGGGTTTGCCGCTGCTACAGCGCTGTGGGCTGTCGTGGCCTATTGGGGCGCATCATGACCCCCGAGCAAATAACGCTGGCCCTGATGCTGTTCGACCTGCACGCCGGGAACCTGCTTCAAGGCGCCAACGCTCAAGCGGCGACAGCGCGCGATGACTTTGTTTCACTCCTGCGCACACTCGCCGCGCAGCAAGCGCGGGCCGATCCGGTGGCGTGCGATCTGTTCGCAGCAAAGAGGGCTGCGATGGCGGCCTGCACATGCCCAAGTTGCGCCGCCGCGCCAGCAGTGCGGGCGCCGCTGACGGAAGCGCATGTCGCAGCAGTTGTCAGGTCAGTTCAGCCGTGCTTGAGCGACGAGTCCAAGGCGTGGCGTAATCAGTCTGCGGAATGCCGCTACTGGCTTGAGGCGGACCGCGCCGTCACGCAGGAGCAGACGCGATGAACCGTAACGTTCGAGCTGAACCGGACACAACGGCCAAGGAAACCTATGAACACCTTTGAAATTCACGAGTGCCCGAACCCTAGCCAGCCGTTGGGGCTCGGTTCGAGCGAGGGGTTAGGCGCTGTGTCCGGAGCGCGCATCACGTTCAAGTTCGACCGCTTCAACGAGCGGCGGGCCATGCGTGGCGCAGAGGCGGCCAGCGTGGTGGTGGACGATCCCGACGACCCGGAAGGCGCCTGCATGCTGTGGATGAGCAAGGCCGACGTGGGCCGCAACATGATGAGCTTCGGCCGCGATCCTGCGCTGGTGCAGGCGTGGGAGGCTTACGAGGCGTTTGAGAAGCGCGGCGCCTAACGTAGAAGTAACCGGCAAGCCCCCGTGCGGTGCTGCCGGAGCGAGATAGCCTGCCGGGGCTTGTCCGGTTGACTGCCATGTTAGGCCCGACGTTGGAGGACGCCATGAGCGTGGACGTGCACAAAGAACCCAGCGAAATGAACTGCTGGCCCAAAGAGAACTGCTGCGTGTGCCGAACGCCCACCAGCTACTGGTATGGGACCGGCCCGCTAAACGTGGCCCTGTGCCCTACGTGCGCCACCCGCGCAACGGCCGACAGCCTGCCGACCAAAGCGCAGTGGATTGATGCCGAGAGGCGAGCGAACAAGCGCCCGTCTTTTGCGGCCCCGTGGTAAGGGTCTAACGCCTAGCTGAACTGGAGACAACGGCCATGACCAAGCAACCCGAAGCGCGCAAGACTGATCAGCCGTTGGCTCTCAGTTCGAGCGCAGTGTTAGGCCCCAACGCGCAGGACGTGGAACGCTACGAGCTGACCGCCGCCTTAGACAAAAGCGGCAGCGTGGTTCTGATAGACCACAAAGGTGACATCGTGTTCTACGCAGCGGACGGCAAGATGCAAGTGCAGCGGTTGGGGCAAGAGTGCGATGGCTGCACTGCCGCCAATCTGGCGCTGGCCGAGGCTGTGGCCGGCGCATGGAACGCGGCACTCAAGCGCAGCGCCGACCCGACGAACAGCCGCCCGCGCTGTGGCCTTGGGGCCTAACG
>JAGOCV010000369.1 GCA_017998575.1 Burkholderiaceae bacterium | reverse complement strand
CCGTCCGGGCTGTGGCGATCCTGCAGGCACTTGCCGGTGATCAGGCGCAGGCCACGCGCCTTGGCGGCGCCGAACAGCGCATCGACCGACGCCGGATGCGAGGTGGAGAACGTGAGCGCCGTGGTCACGCCGTTGCGTGCCAGCTCGTCCAGGAAGAATCCGGCCGTGGCCGCGGCATAGGCGCCGTCGGCAAAGCGCGATTCATGCGGAAAGGTGTAGTTCTCGAGCCAGGGCAGCAGGCCGGGCGCGGGGGCGCCGATCACGTCGGTCTGCGGGTAGTGGATGTGCATGTCCACGAAGCCCGGCGCCAGGATGCGGCCGGGCAGGTGCTCCACCGCCACGCCGGCGTAGTCGGCGTGCAGCGCCTGCCAGCTGCCAGCCGCACGGATGACCTGGCGGCCCTGTGCGTCGGGCCCCACGACCAGCAGGCCATCGGACTCGAACAGGGCCTGGCCCTCGTCGTCGAAACTCAGCAGGCTGGCGCGGTAGGCTTTCATGGGGCGCAAGCTTAAGCGCTGGGGGGCCGGCGCGCATATGGCTGCGCGGATGGCACCTATTCAGGGCAGCCGCGCCGCACGCGACGCAGCTCAGCGCGTGACGCGCCCCTGCACGCCCTCGGCCAGCCAGTTCATGCCCAGGATCTGCTCGTCGGTGAGTGTCTGGCCGGCGGCGATCACCTGCCTGCCCTCGTTGTCGCGCACGGCCTGGCGGGCGTGGAAGGGATGCAGTGTGCCGGCGGCGATATCGCGCTGGCGCGCCAGCACTTCGTCCCGCACGGCGGCGGGCACCTTGGGGCCGAAATCGCCGACGCGGATCATGCCGTCGCGCACGCCGCCCCAGACGTTGCCGCTCTTCCAGCTGCCATCCATCGCGGCGCGGATGCGGCGCAGGTAGTAGTCGCCCCACTGATGGGTGACGGCGACGATCTGCGCATCGGGCGCCACGCGGCGCATGTCGGAGTGGTAGGCCACCGCCATCTTGCCGCGCTCCTGCGCGGCGGCCATCACGGCCGTGCTGCCGGTGTGGAAGGCGATCACGTCCACGTCCTGGTTGAACAGGGCCATGGCGGCGTCGCGCTCGCGCGGCGGGTCGAACCACGCACCGAGCCACACCACCTTGACCTGCGCCTTCGGGTTCACCGACCGCATGCCCAGCGTGAAGGCGTTGATGCCCTGCAGCACCTCGGGGATGGGAAAGCCCGCCACGTAGCCCGCCACGTTCGTCTTCGTCATGCGGCCCGCGGCCACGCCGGCGAGATAGCGGCCTTCGTAGTAGCGCGCATTGGCGGCGGCCACGTTGGCGGCCGTCTTGTAGCCGGTGATGGATTCGAACTTCACGTCGGGGAAGTCGCGCGCCACGCGCAGCGTGGGCTCCATGTAGCCGAAGCTGGGCGTGAAGATGATCTTGTGGCCGGTGGCGGCCAGGTCGCGGATGACGCGCTCGGCGTCGGCGCCTTCGGCCACGTTCTCCACATAGGCCGTCTTCACGCGATCGCCCAGCGCGGCCTGGGCGGCGCGGCGGGCGTCCTCGTGCTGGCGCACCCAGCCGGCATCGGTGATGGGCGCGACGTAAATGAAGCCGGCCTTGAACGGCTCGGAAGCGGTGGTCTGGCTGTGCGCCGCGGGGGATAGCAAAAGACAGGCGGCCGCGAGCGCGGCTGCGAGGTTTTTGTACATGGTGTTCCTCTACATGGTCCCGGAAAAGAAATCGGCGCCACCGCGGGACAGCGGAAGCGCCGGGGCAGGATTCTACGGGGGCACGCTCATCCGTGCCGGTGCAGGGTCAGGCGCGGGCGAAGTAGTCGTCCACCCGGTCCAGCAGTCGCCGGCGCTCGGCCTCGCCCACGAAGGCCGCCTCGAAGCCATTGCGGGCCAGCTGCCAGGCGTGGCGCACCGTGAGGCCCGTGGCGGCGAAGGTCTGCAGGTAGTTGTCGTTGACGTAGCCGCCGAAGTAGGCCGGGTCGTCCGAATTGACCGTGGCCACCAGGCCGGCGTCGAGCAGCGCGCCCAGGTTGTGCTGTGCCAGATCCGGGAACACGCAGAGCTTGAGGTTGGACAGCGGGCACACGGTGAGCGGTACGCGGTCTTTCGCCAGCCGCGCCATCAGGGCCGCGTCGCGGCTCGACTGCACGCCGTGGTCGATGCGTTCCACGCGCAGCACGTCGAGCGCGGCCCACACGTACTCGGGCGGCCCCTCCTCGCCCGCATGCGCGACCAGGCGCAGGCCGAGCTCGCGGCAGCGCGCGAACACGCGCGCGAACTTCTCGGGCGGGTGCCCCACCTCGCTCGAATCGAGACCGACGCCGATGAACTTGTCGCGCCAGGGCAGCGCCTGCTCCAGCGTCTCGAAGGCGTCTTCTTCCGACAGGTGGCGCAGGAAGCACAGGATCAGATCGGCACTCACGCCGAGCTTCGGCCCGGCCTCGGTACACGCGCGGTGCAGGCCGGCGATGACGGTGTCCATCGCCACGCCGCGCGCGGTGTGCGTCTGCGGGTCGAAGAAGATCTCGGTGCGCAGCACGTTGTCGGCCGCGGCCTTCTGCAGGTAGGCCCAGGCCATGTCGAAGAAATCCTGCTCGGTGATGAGCACGCTGGCGCCGGCGTAGTAGATGTCCAGGAAGCTCTGCAGGTCGCTGAACGCATAGGCGCGGCGCAGCTCGTCGACGCTGGCGTACGGGATCGCGATGCCGTTCTTCTTCGACAGTGCAAAGATCAGCTCGGGCTCGAGCGAGCCTTCGATGTGGATGTGCAGCTCGGCCTTGGGCATGCCGGCCAGCAGTTGCGGCAGGCGGACGGGATCGATCGCGTCGAGATTCATCATCGTTATCTCCCAATGAAAAAAGGCCCCCATGCCCCCCAAGGGGGTACTTTTCATCTTGGGGGCGGCCCGGCAATGAAAAAGGGCCGCTCACAGCGACCCTCTGAGATCCCCCGCGATGCGAGGCCAGGGCCACCGCGGAACCGGCTTCGCCGGGCCGCAGGTGGCGCCCCCTCGCAGGGGGGGGCGGACCTCGCGAAGCGAGGGTAGCCTGGGGGTGAGCCTTATTTTCCGGGGACCTTGCCTTCCACACCCTTGATGTAGAAGTTCACGCCACCCAGGAACTTGTCGTCGGCGACGGCGTCCTTGGCGAGGATTTCCTTGCCGTCCTGGCCGACGATCGGGCCCTTCCAGATGTTGTAGGTGCCTGCCTTGAGACCCGCGCGGATCTCGTCGACCTTGGCCTTGGTTTCGGCCGGCACGTCAGCCGCGACGGACACGAGGTCGATCGCGCCTTCCTTCACGCCCCACCAGCTGCCCGTGTTGGACCAGGTGCCTTCCAGCGCGTCCTTGGTGGCCTTGATGTAGTACGGGCCCCAGTTGATCACGGCCGAGCCCAGGTGGGCCTTGGGGCCGTAGGCGGTCATGTCGCTGTCCCAGCCGAAGCCGCGCTTGCCCATCTTCTCGGCCGTCTGCAGCACGGCCGACGAGTCGGTGTTCTGCATCAGGATGTCGGCGCCG
>JAGOCV010000085.1 GCA_017998575.1 Burkholderiaceae bacterium | reverse complement strand
GGCGAGATCACCACCAACGCGCACGTCGACTACATCCAGGTCGCGCGCGACACCATCAAGCGCATCGGCTACGACAACACCGACTACGGCATCGACTACAAGGGTTGCGCCGTGATGGTCTGCTACGACAAGCAGTCCAACGACATCGCACAGGGCGTGGACCACGCGTCGGACGATCACCTGAACACCGGCGCCGGCGACCAGGGCCTGATGTTCGGCTACGCCTGCGATGAGACGCCGGTGCTGATGCCCGCGCCCATCTACTACGCGCACCGTCTGGTCGAACGCCAGGCCCAGCTGCGCAAGGACGGCCGCCTGCCGTTCCTGCGCCCCGACGCCAAGAGCCAGGTGACGATGCGCTACGTCGACGGCAAGCCGCACAGCATCGACACCGTCGTGCTGTCGACCCAGCACAGCCCGGACCAGAGCGAGTCGCCCAAGAAGATGAAGGCCAGCTTCAACGAAGCCATCATCGAGGAGATCATCAAGCCGGTGCTGCCGGCCGAGTGGCTCAAGGACACCAAGTACCTGATCAACCCGACCGGCCGCTTCGTCATCGGCGGCCCGCAGGGCGACTGCGGTCTCACGGGCCGCAAGATCATCGTCGACACCTACGGCGGCGCCTGCCCGCACGGCGGCGGCGCGTTCTCGGGCAAGGATCCGTCGAAGGTGGACCGCTCGGCCGCCTATGCCGCGCGCTACGTGGCCAAGAACGTGGTGGCTGCCGGCCTGGCGCGCCAGTGCCAGGTGCAGGTGGCGTACGCCATCGGCGTGGCCCGCCCGATGAACGTGACGGTGTACACCGAAGGCACGGGTGTCATTCCCGACGACCAGATCGCCAAGCTGGTGAACGAGCTGTTCGACCTGCGCCCCAAGGGCATCATCCAGATGCTCGATCTGCTGCGCCCGATTTATCAGAAGACCGCGGCCTACGGCCACTTCGGCCGCGAAGAGCCCGAGTTCACCTGGGAACGCACGGACCGCGCCGCCGAGCTGCGCGCTGCGGCCGGCCTGAAGTAAGGGCCTTCCGACGCGTGCCGCGCCGGCCCTATCCGGCGCGCACGAACTCGCCGAGCAGGGCCGCCACGCGGGCGGGCTGCTCGTGGATCAGCCAGTGGGTCGCGCCTTCGAGGCGGTGCAGCGTGAGCTGCGGCACCCAGGCGTCGAGGCCGTCCACCAGCTCGGGCGGCAGGGCGGTGTCCCCCGTGCCCCAGAGCACCAGCGTGGGCACCTCCACCCGCAGCATCGCATCCGGCAGCTCGATGCCCAGCGCCCCGGCGTCGCCCTCGCGCGGTGGCCGCAGTGGCGAGGCGCGGTAGTAGTTGCAGCCGCCCGTGAGGCCGTGGCGCCAGACGGCGCGATAGCGCTCTCTCACCTCCTCGGTCAGCCAGCCAGCGCCCTCGGGCCGCGGGTTGCCCGTGCCGTCGTCGGGCCCCGCGCCCATCGCGGTGAAGAAGGGCCACAGGCGCGCGAAATCGTCTTCGGCCAGCAGTGCTTCGGCGTCGGGCCGGATCAGGAAGTTCATATAGGCACTGGCCGCCTGCTGGCTCGGGTTGCTGCGCAACTCGCGCAGGAAGGTGCCCGGATGCGGCGAGTTCACGATCGCCAGGCGCTGCAGCAGCCCGGGTTTCTGGTTGGACAGGCTCCAGGCCACGGCGCCGCCCCAGTCGTGCGCGATCAGGGCGTGCAGCGGGGCGTCGCCCGCCTCGGCCGCGATGAGCGCGGCGATGTCCTGCACCAGCCACTTCGCGCGATAGGCCGACGGCTCGACCGGCTGGCTCGAGCGCTCGAAGCCGCGCAGGTTGGGCGCGATGCAGCGGAAGCCCCCGTGCGCCGGATCGGCGAAGTGCAGCAGCAGTTCGTCCCACACGAAAGCGCCCTCGGGAAAGCCGTGCAGGAACATGAGCACCGGCGCGCCGCGCGGGCCGGCAGCCCGGCACGACAGCGTGATGCCGTGCGGCAGTTCGCGAAGAAAAGTTTCGATGGCCATCGGGCGCGTCTCCTGGTTGGCCGCGCGCCCGGGGCGTTCAGGGCTGCGCGGGATCGGGCGGGGGGTTGGCCGGCGTCGTCGGCGCCGGATGGGACCAGTCCCAGAGCAGCCGGCCGGCGTCCTCCACGCCCTGGCGCTTGAGCGCCGAGAACAGTTTGACCTCGCCGCCGCCGGCCTGCAGTCGCGTGATGGACAGCACCTTGGCCTGCTCGGCGCGTGTGAGCTTGTCGGCCTTGGTGAGCAGCACCAGGAACTTCAGGCCTTCCTCGACGCGCGGGCGAACGACTTCGAGCAGGGCCTCGTCGAGCTCGGTCAGGCCCAGGCGCGGATCGCACAGCAGCACGATGCCGGTGAGGCTCTCGCGGCTCACGAGGTAATTGGCCATCACCTGCTGCCAGCGGATCTTGTCTTGCCGGGCCACGGCAGCGTAGCCGTAGCCGGGCAGGTCGGCGAACACGGCGTCGGTCGTGCCCTGGCGACCCAGCGCGAACAGGTTGATGTGCTGCGTGCGCCCCGGCTTCTTGGACGCGAAGGCCAGCTGCTTTTGCTGTGTCAGCGTGTTGATGCAGGTGGACTTGCCGGCGTTGGAGCGGCCGACGAAGGCGATCTCGGGCACGTCGATCGGCGGCAGGTGATGCAACTGGGCGGCCGTGGTGAGGAAGCGCGCGGTGTGCAGCCAGCCCATGACTTCGGTCGGGCTCGGGCCGGCGGGCGGGGCAGCGGAAACGGAGGCGGCGGCGGGCGTGGAGCCGGCGGCCGGGGCGGGAGCAGTCATGGGAGAGGGCGCCGCAAGGCGTCTGGCGGAAGGGAGTCCCGGAGCCTCATTGTAGAATCACGAGGTTTTGCGCCAATAAACAGACAGACAGACCCCCGATATGAAGTCGCTCGCAACTCTCCTGACCGCTGCGCTGCTGGGCTGCGCATCCCTGTCCGCGATGGCCGCCGAGGGGGCTCCGGCCACCCAGGCCAAACTTCCGGACCTGGCCAAGGGCGAAGCCAGCTACACCGCGGTGTGCGCGGCCTGCCACGGTGCCGACGGCAATTCCGGCGCGCCGGCCAACCCCAAGCTGGCCCAGCAGCACCCTGAATACCTCGTCAAACAGCTGCAGGAATTCAAGAACGACAAGCGCCGTGATCCGGTCATGAAGGGCTTCGCCTCGGCGCTGTCCGACGACGACATGCGCAACATCGCCTGGTGGCTGGCGTCCAAGAAGACCAAGACCGGCTTCGCCAAGGAAAAAGACCTGGTGACGATGGGCGAGCGCATCTACCGCGGCGGCATTGCCGACCGCCAGATCCCCGCCTGCGCCGGCTGCCACAGCCCCAACGGTGCCGGCATTCCCGCGCAGTACCCGCGCCTGGGTGGCCAGCACGCCGACTACACCGACAAGCAACTGCGTGCCTTCCGTGACGGCGCCCGTGGCAACAGCTCGCAGATGCACCAGGTGGCGGCCAAGCTCAACGACCGCGAGATCAAGGCGGTCTCCGACTACATCGCCGGCTTGCGCTGAATCAACTCCGCTGCCTGAACGCCAGGCGGCAGCCGGAACCAACCGCCGACAACAAACCCTAAGAAGGGCGGGCTCATCCACCGGATGGCCCGCCCTTTTTTCGACCGTCTCCTGCCTCCAGCCCCGTTTCTGCCATGAGCGTTTCCACCCACGGCCTCCGCGTCCGCGCCGGCTCGCATGCACTGCGCACCGCAGTGGAACTGCTCTCGTCCATGCGCTTCGCGATCGCCCTGCTGACGGTGATCTGCATCGCATCGGTGATCGGCACGGTGCTGCGCCAGCACGAGCCGCTGGCCAACTACGTCAACGAGTTCGGGCCGTTCTGGGCCGAGCTGTTCCTGCTCTCCGGCCTCAACGCGGTCTACAGCGCCTGGTGGTTCCTGCTGATCCTGACGTTCCTGGTCATCAGCACTTCGCTGTGCATCGCGCGCAACACGCCGCGCATCCTGGCCGACCTGCGGACCTACAAGGAAGACATCCGCGAGCGCAGCCTCGAGGCTTTCGGTCACAAGGCACGCGCGCAACTCGATGCGCTCGATCCCGAAGCCGCGGCGCGCCGCATCGGCGGTCTGCTCGCCGGCAGCGGCTGGAAGGTGCGGCTGCAGCCGCGGGAGACTGCGGCCGGCCACGGCTGGATGGTGGCCGCCAAGGCGGGCGCCGCCAACAAGATCGGCTACATCCTGGCTCACAGCGCCATCGTGCTGATCTGCCTGGGCGGCCTGCTCGACGGCGACCTGATCGTGCGTGCCCAGATGGCGCTGGGCGGCAAGACGCCCTACACCGGCGGCGGCATGATCGCCGACGTGGCGCCGCAGCACCGCCTCTCCGATCGCAACCCGACGTTCCGCGGCAACCTGCTGGTGGCCGAGGGCACGCAGTCGTCCACCGCCATCCTCAACCAGTCCGACGGCATCCTGCTGCAGGAGCTGCCGTTCTCCATCGAGCTCAAGAAGTTCATCGTCGACTACTACTCGACGGGCATGCCCAAGCTGTTTGCCAGCGAAATCGTCATCCACGACAAGGAGACGGGCGAAGCGATCCCCGCGCGGGTCGAGGTCAACCATCCGGCCAGCCATCGCGGCATCAACATCTACCAGTCGAGCTTCGATGACGGCGGCTCCAGCGTGAAGCTGCGCGCCGTGCCGGTGGCCGCGGGTGCCAGGCCGTTCGAAGTCGATGGCGTGATCGGCGGCTCGTCGGCGATTACCAACGGCAGCGAGGAGCTCACGCTGGAATACACGGCGCTGCGCGTGATTAACGTCGAGAACTTCGCGGGCGGCGCGCCGTCCGGCGCGGCCAGCTCGGGCGCCGACGTTCGCAAGGTCGACCTGCGCGCCAGCCTCGACGCGCGGCTGGGCGCCGCCAACAAGACGGTCACGCAGCGGGAGCTGCGCAACGTCGGCCCCAGCATCACCTATCGCCTGCGCGATGCGGCCGGCCAGGCGCGCGAATTCCACAACTACATGCTGCCGGTCGATACCGGCGACGGCGTGCCGGTGTTCCTGCTGGGCATGCGCGAGAACCTGGCCGACGCCTTCCGCTACATGCGCATTCCGGCTGACGATCAAGGGGGGCTCGATGGTTTCCTGCGCCTGAAGGCTGCGCTGGCCGATCCGGCGATGCGTGCATTGGCGGTGCAGCGCTATGCGCGGCAGGCCGTCGATCCGGCACGGCCCGAGCTCGCCACCCCGCTGGCCGAATCGGCCGCCCGTGCACTGGCGCTGTTCGCGGGTGACGGCACGACGGGTGGGCGCCCCCTGGGCGCGGATGGCCGTGTGCACGGCGGCCTGCAGGCGCTGGCCGACTTCATGGAATCCAACGTGCCCGAGGCCGAGCGCGCGCGCGCCGGCGACGTGCTGGTGCGCATCCTCAACGGCACGCTGTTCGAGCTGATGCAGGCCAGCCGCGAGCGTGCGGGCCTCGCGCGGCTGCCGGCCGATGCGCAACTGCAGGGCTTCATGACGCAGGCCGTGCTGGCCCTGTCGGACGTGCACGTGTATCCCGCGCCGGTGGCGTTCCAGCTGGCCGATTTCAAGCAGCTTCAGGCCAGCGTGTTCCAGGTGGCCCGCGCGCCGGGGCAACTGGTGGTGTATCTGGGGTGCCTGTTGCTGATCCTGGGCATCTTTGCCATGCTCTACGTGCGCGAACGCCGTCTGTGGGTCTGGCTGGCGCCGGCCGGGGCGGGCTCGGCTGCCACCATGGCGCTGTCCGCCAACCGCAAGACACTCGATGGCGACCGTGAGTTCGCCCGCCTCAAGGAACAACTGCTCGGCCTGAAGGACGACACGCGATGACTTCCACCGCCACGACCACCCCCCCTTCTTCCGCGGCGACTGCGCCGGAGCCCATCACGCTGGGTGGGGGGTATTTCTCCCGTCGCAGCACGTTCGACTGGGTCTTCGCGGCCCTGGTCGTGGTGGGCGGCTTGTTCGCACTGTGGCGCTATGCGCCGTCGATGGACGGCTACGAGAAGTCCATCCTGGTGGGCACCATCCCGGTCCTGGTCTGGCTGGGCTGGTACTGGCGGCCGTTGCGGGTGCTGATGATCGTCGTGGCCGCGGCCTCGATCGCCGCGCTGGCCAGCTACCAGGGCGATCTGGCGCGTGCCGAGACCGTGTTCTGGCTGAAATATTTCCTCTCCAGCCAATCGGCCATCCTGTGGATGAGTGTTCTGTTCTTCATGTCCACGGTGTTCTACTGGATGGGCATGTTCACGCGCAACACCTCGGCGGCGCTGGAGCTGCTGGGCTCGCGCCTCCTGTGGGCGGCGGTGGCGATGGCGCTCATCGGCACGATGGTGCGCTGGTACGAAAGCCACCAGATCGGGCCCGACATCGGCCACATTCCGGTCAGCAACCTGTACGAGGTGTTCGTCCTGTTCTGCTGGATGACGGCGCTGTTCTACCTGTACTACGAAGAGCAGTACGCCACGCGCACCCTGGGCGCCTTCGTGATGCTGGTGGTCAGCGCGGCCGTGGGCTTCCTGCTCTGGTACACGCTGGTGCGCGAGGCGCACGCTATTCAGCCGCTGGTGCCCGCGCTGCAGAGCTGGTGGATGAAGCTGCACGTGCCGGCCAACTTCATCGGCTACGGCACCTTCGCGCTGGCGGCCATGGTGGCCTTCGCCTACCTGATCAAACAGCAGGCGATGGAGACGCGCCTGTACAAGCTCACGCCGATCTGGCTGCTGGGCGTGGCGCTGTGCTTCGTGCCCATCGCCTTCCGCCAGCGCGGCGTGGCCGAGGCCGGTGGCAGCTACTGGGTGGGATACGCCATCGTGTCAGCGCTGATCGCCGCCGGCATCCTGCTGGGCCGCAGGCGCATCGCGGCGCGGCTGCCGGCCTTCGAAGTCCTCGACGACGTGATGTACAAGGCGATCGCCGTCGGTTTCGCCTTCTTCACCATCGCCACCGTGCTGGGCGCGCTATGGGCCGCCGAGGCCTGGGGCGGCTACTGGAGCTGGGATCCCAAGGAGACCTGGGCACTGATTGTCTGGCTCAACTACGCGGCATGGCTGCACATGCGCCTGATCAAGGGCCTGCGCGGCGCCGTGGCCTCGTGGTGGGCGCTGGTGGGCCTGGCGGTGACCACTTTCGCCTTCCTGGGCGTGAACATGTTCCTGTCGGGACTGCACAGTTACGGCGAGCTGTAACCTGCAGCCGGCGCGCGGCGAAATATTCCGGCACGATGGGCGGTCCGAATGCCGGGCCGATGCGTACAACGTCATGCGACGTGTGACTGTGCGCACCCGCCACAACCATGAAGGAAGCACGCCATGACAATCCGCCGCAATCAGGGCTTCATCCATCCGCATGCCAGCGACATCACGCCGCGGGCGATCTACCAGAGCCGGCGTGAACTCATCCGCCTGATGGCCGGCGGGGCTGCTGGCGCTGCTCTTGCGGCATGGGCGGGCCGTGAGGCGCTGGCGCAGCAGGCGGGGCGCCCGGGCAAGCTGGCGGCGCTGCCGGGCGCGAAATCGGCGGTGGCTGGCGCCACCACGATGGAGAAGGTCACGGCCTACCAGGACGCATCCACCTACAACAACTTCTACGAGTTCGGCACCGACAAGTCCGATCCGGCGCGCAACGCGCACACGCTCAAGACCTCGCCGTGGACGGTCGAGATATCGGGCCTGGTGAAGAAGCCGGGCAAGTACGCGATCGAGGATCTGCTCAAGCTGTCGGCGCAGGAAGAGCGCATCTACCGCATGCGCTGCGTCGAAGGGTGGTCGATGGTGATTCCATGGGTGGGGTATTCGCTGGCCGAACTGATCCGCCGCGTCGAGCCGCAGCCCGGCGCCAAGTACGTCGAATTCCTCACGCTGGCCGATCCCAGGACCATGCCCTTCGTCGGCTCGCGCGTGCTCGACTGGCCCTACGCCGAGGGGTTGCGCATGGACGAAGCGATGCATCCGCTCACGCTGCTGGCCTTCGGCATGTACGGCGAGGTACTGCCCAACCAGAACGGCGCGCCCGTTCGACTGGTGGTGCCCTGGAAGTACGGCTTCAAGTCGGCCAAGTCGCTGGTGGCGATCCGCTTCACCGACAAGCAGCCCGGCACGGCCTGGAACAAGGCGGCGGCCAACGAGTACGGCTTCTATTCCAACGTGAACCCCGACGTGGATCACCCGCGCTGGAGCCAGGCCACCGAGCGCCGCATCGGCGAGGATGGCCTGTTCGCCCGCAAGCGCAAGACGCTCATGTTCAATGGCTACGAGGCGCAGGTCGGCCAGCTCTACGCCGGCATGGACCTCAAGAAAAACTACTGATGGCCACCGGCCTTCGGGTGGTGGCGGGGCGGGCGCTGATGCATCCGCTGGCCAAGCCGCTGGTGTTCGTGCTCGCGCTGCTGCCGTTCGCGGGGCTGCTGTGGGGTGCCGTCGCCGGCACGCTGGGGGCCAATCCGGCAGAGGCGCTGATCCGTTCCACGGGCGACTGGGCGCTTCGCTTCCTGTGCATCGGACTGGCCGTGACGCCGCTGCGCGTGATGCTGCGCCTGCCCACGTTGCAGCGGCTGCGCCGCATGCTCGGGCTGTTCGCCTACTTCTATGTCGTACTGCACTTCGTGGCCTACGCCTGGCTCGACATGGGCTTCTACCTGGACGAGATCGTGCGTGACATTCCCAAACGCCCGTTCATCCTGGTCGGCTTCGCGGCCCTGCTGCTGCTGACGCTGCTGGCCGCGACCTCGTTCGACCGCGCCGTGCGCTGGCTGGGCGCGGCGCGCTGGCAGGCGCTGCACCGGCTGGTGTACGCGGCCACGCTGCTGGGCCTGCTGCATTTCTTCTGGATGCGCGCCAGCAAGAACAACCTGGGCGAGGTCGGAATCTACGCCGCCGTGATCGTGCTGTTGCTGGGCTGGCGCGTGTGGCACCGCTGGAGCAGTCGCCGCCGCGAATCCGCCCTCAGGGCCTGACCGCGCGCAGCACCGGGTTGCTGCGCGGCGCCTGGGTGCCGATCACACCCGTGGGCAATTGGTACGCGCGGTCGTCGAACAGGTCAACGCCACACATCAGGTTCTCGACCCAGTCGAAGAAGTCGCTGATGGCGCGCCGGCCCTTGATGGGCGCGCCGTGCTGCGGCACCAGCATGCTGATGTCCAGCTGCCGCGCCATGCGGGCCCACAGCCGCAGGATCTTGTTGGACACCATGTAGCGACGGTGGAAGCCTTCCATGCGGGGGATATGTGGTCCCAGATCGGTCACGAAGTGCGCCGCCTCTTCGCCCGTGGTCAGCGAGACGGCCAGGTCGCCCGTGAACAGGATGCGGCTGACCGGATCGTAGAAGTGGAAGTTGCCCTCCGAATGCATGAAATGCGCAGGTACGAGCCACAGCTCGCTCGCGCCCAGCGGCAGGCGTGCGCCGGTGTCGGGCACGCCGAGCACCCGGTCCTGTGTCTTGCCGACCTTGGTGAAGTGCGGCGCGAAGCGTTCCCAGATGCGCGAGATCACCAGCCGCGCCTGGGTCGAGGTCATCCAGCGGTCGAGCGAGGCGATGATGTCCGGGTCGGCATGCGAGGCGATCAGGTACGACAGCTTCTGCGGCGCGAAGTGGCGCGACATCGAGAGGAACAGCTCGTTGAAGGCAATGTTGCCGCCCGGATCGATGATGGCGCCTTCGCCGTGGTCGATCACCAGGAACTGGTTGGATTGCACCGCCTGCCCGTCCTCTTCGATGAGGTCGGTGAACATCAGGCACAGGTGGTGCTCGTCCCGGTAGAGCTCGATCGACATGGCAGATCCCCGCGGGGCACGCCATGGCGGCGCGCCGGTTTCTTGATGCGGGTCACTTTAGGCGCCGCCCTCGCGCGCCACCTTGATCCATGTCAGGCCGGGGTGCAAACGCGCAGCACCCCGCCGAAGGCCGTCAGGAGGGCAGCAGCACTTCGTGCGCGAAGGTGTCGGCGGCAGCTTCGCGCCGACGGATGAGGTGCGCCTGCGTGCCATCCACCAGCACTTCGGCCGCGCGCCCGCGCGTGTTGTAGTTGCTGGACATGGACATGCAATACGCGCCGGCCGACAGCACGGCCAGCCGGTCGCCGGCCGCCACGTCGAGACGGCGGGCCCGGCCGATCCAGTCGCCGCTCTCGCACACCGGCCCGACCACGTCGTAGGCCTGGGCAGCGGCCTGCTTCGCTTCCTGCAGCGGCACGATGGCATGAAAGGCCTGGTACATGGCCGGGCGCGGCAGGTCGTTCATCGCCGCATCGACGATGCAGAAGTTCTTCTGCTCGCCGGGCTTGAGGTAGAGCACCTCGGTGACGCAGACGCCGGCGTTGCCCACCAGCGATCGGCCGGGCTCGATCATCAGGTGCTTGCCGCCCTGGCCACGCGCGTCGAGCCGCGCCAGCAGGCGCGACCACAGCGCATCGGCCGCCGGTGGCGTGTCGCCGTTGTAGTCGATGCCCAGGCCGCCGCCGAAGTCGATGTGGTCGATGGGAATGCCTGCCACTTCGATTTCGGCCACCAGGTCGAGCACGCGCTCCATGGCGTCGAGGTAGGGGGCCTCCTGCGTGATCTGCGAACCGATGTGGCAGTCGATGCCGGCTACTTGCAGGCCGGGCAGCGAGGCCGCACGCCGGTAGGTGGCCAGCGCACGCTCGTGGCTCACGCCGAACTTGTTGCCCTTGAGGCCGGTGGAGATGTAGGGATGGGTCTGCGGATCGACGTCCGGATTGACGCGCACGCTCACGCGGGCGGTGCGGCCGGCTTCGCTGGCCACGGCGCTGAGCACTTCCAGCTCGGCCTCGCTCTCGACATTGAAGCAGCCGATGCCGGCGTCGAGCGCGCGGCGCATTTCGGCACGGGTCTTGCCCACGCCCGAGAAGATGACCTTTGCAGGATCGCCGCCGGCAGCCAGCACGCGCTCGAGCTCACCGCCGGAGACGATGTCGAAGCCGCAACCTGCCGCAGCGAAGAGCTGCAGCACGGCCAGCGACGAGTTGGCCTTCATCGCATAGCAGATGGTGGCGTGACGACCGGCGAAGCCGCGGCGGTACGCGTCCAGGGCCTGCAGCATGGCGGCCTTGGAATAGACGAAGAGCGGGGTGGCGTGCGCATCGGCCAGCGCGGCCAGCGCGACGCCCTCGACGTACAGTTCGCCGGCGCGATAGGCAATGTGGGGCGTGCCCGGTAGCACGGCGGGCGGCAGGACGGGGGCCTGGTTATCGGAGTCGTTCATCGGATGGGCGCGGACGCTGCGGCGGCAGGCACGGTGGCGGCGGTGGGCGAGGGCTGCACGGGCGATAACACCTGCGGCAGCGTGGCACGCTGGGCCGCTTCAGGACCAGTGGGCAGATACAGCGCGCCTTTCTGTCCGCAGGCGGCGAGCGCGAGGCCCAGGCCGACCGCGCACGCGGCAAGGGAAAGCGGTCTGAATAGAATTTGAAGCAGCTTCAGCATCGTGAAATTGTATGACCGACCCCGAATTCCTGGACCTCGCCGAACGCGCCTTGCAGGCGGTCGAACTCGCCTGTGATCGCATCAACGAGGAAACCGACGCCGATATCGACAACCAGCGCGTGGGCGGCATGATCACGATCACTTTCGCCAGCGGCAGCCAGATCGTGATCAATCTCCAGAAGCCGCTGCACGAGATCTGGCTGGCAGCCCGGGCGGGCGGTTACCACTACCGCTGGGTGGACGGACAGTGGCAGGACACCAAGGGCGGCCCCGGCTTCTTTGTCAACCTGTCGATGCAAGCCAGTGCGCAATCGGGGCTGGCGCTGGACTTTCCCGCGCCCTGAAGGCGATCCGGCGCGTGGCCGGATTGCCGTCCAGGCTCAGTTGGAGCGGAAGAGATCGAGGATGCGGTTGCGCTCCTCGGTGGGGGCGGGGGGCTGCGGCTGGGAGGCAAAGCCGCCCTCGCCGCCGGGCGTCTGCCAGGTGGGCTGCGCGGCCTCTTCCATGCCCAGCGAGTTCACGCCGTTGCCGCGCGCGTACTCGTCGTAATACCACTCGCCGCCAATGTTCACCACGCCTGACGGGGCCGTGTACTCCTGCACCGGGACGCCCTTTAGCGCGGTGCTCATGAAGTTGATCCACACCGGCAAGCTCAGCCCGCCGCCCGTTTCGCGGTCTCCGAGCTTGCGCGGGTTGTCGTAACCGATCCACACCACGGCCGCCAGGCTGGGCTGGAAGCCCGCGAACCAGGCATCGTGCGAATCGTTGGTCGTTCCCGTCTTGCCGTAGAGGTCGGGCCGCTTGAGCGTGCCCTGGGCGCGCGCAGCGGTGCCCGAGCGCGTGATCTCCTGCAGCAGGCTGGACATCACGAAGGCGTTGCGTTCGTCGATCGCGCGTCGCGTCTCATCGAGCGGCGGCGGCTGCGTCTCGACCAGTACCTTGCCTTTCTGGTCGGTCACGCGCGTGATGAGATACGGCGTGATGCGGTACCCGCCGTTGGCGAACACCGCGTAGGCGGTGGCCATCTGCATCGGCGTGACGGAGCCGGCGCCCAGCGCCATCGTCAGATAGGCCGGATGCCGGTCGGCCTCGAAGCCGAAGCGGGTGATCCAGTCCTGCGCTTCCTGCGGGCCCACCGCTTGCAGCACGCGGATCGACACCATGTTCTTGGAGGCCGCCAGGCCGCGTCGCAGCGACATTGGGCCGTCGAACTTGCCGTCGTAGTTCTTCGGCTCCCAAGGCTGGCCGCCGGTGACGCCGGCATTGAAGAACAGCGGGGCATCGTTGACGACCGTCGCGCCGTTGAATCCTTTTTCCAGCGCCGCCGAGTAGATGAACGGCTTGAAGCTCGAGCCCGGCTGGCGCCACGCCTGGGTGACGTGGTTGAACTTGTTCTTGCTCCAGTCGAAGCCGCCGACCAGCGCCCGGATCGAGCCTGTGCGCGGATCGAGCGCGACGAAGGCACCTTCAACTTCGGGCAGCTGCGTGACTTCCCAGGCATCCTTCGGAGTGCGCGCCACACGGATCACCGCGCCGCGCCGGATCTTGATGTTGGGCGCGGCCTTCTCGGCCAGGCCCGACTGCACCGGCTTCAGGCCGTCGCCAGTGATCTCGAACGACTCGCCGGTGCCCCGGGTGGCGACGATCTTGCGCGGACCGGCTTCCAGCACCACTGCCGACATGACATCGCCATTGTCGGGGTGGTCCGCCAGGATGTCGTCGATGACGTCTTCGGCTTCCTTCGGGTCGGCGGGCAAGTCGGCGAACTTCTCGGGCCCCCGGTAGAACTGGCGGCGCTCGTAGTCCATGATCCCCCGGCGCAGCGCCCGGTAGGCCGCCGCCTGATCTTCGGCATTGAGCGTCGTGTAGACGTTGAGGCCACGCGTATAGGTGGAGTCTCCATACTGCGCATACATCAGCTGCCGGGCGGTTTCGGCCACGAACTCGGCGTGCAGTCGGCCTGCATCCGGTTGCATCGAGCGCAGCTTGATCTCTTCC
>JAGOCV010000367.1 GCA_017998575.1 Burkholderiaceae bacterium | reverse complement strand
GCACAGGGGCATCGAGGACGTCGAAACCTTCGGCGGACAGGGTGGCGGCGATTTCGGCACCGACGCCAAAGGCGGTGACCGCTTCGTGCACGACCACGGCGCGGTGCGTGCGGGCCAGCGAGGCGAGCACGGTGGCGCGGTCCCAGGGCTGGATCGAGCGCAGGTCGATCACCTCCGCGTCCACCCCGTCGGCGGTCAGCGCCTGCGCGGCCTGCAGGCAGGTGGCGACGGTGGCGCCGTAGCTCACCAGGGTGAGGTCGCGCCCGGGCCGCACGATGCGGGCTTCGCCGATGCGGCCCACCACGGGTTCGACCAGGCCCTTCTGCGCATAGAGGCCTTTGTGCTCTACGACGATGACGGGATCGGGATCATTGATGGCCGCGCGCAGCAGCGAGTACGCGTCCTGCGGCGTGGACGGGCACACCACCTTGAGCCCGGGCACGTGGGCCAGCCAGGCCTCCAGGCACTGCGAGTGCTGCGGACCGGCGCTCAGGCCCCCGCCGTGCGGCGTGCGCAGCACCATGGGCACGCTGCCCTGGCCGCCGAACATGAAGCGCGCCTTGGCCGCCTGGTTGACGAGCGCGTCCATGGCCAGCGTGATGAAGTCCATGAACATGATCTCCACCACCGGCCGCATGCCGGTGAGCGCGGCGCCCACGGCGGCGGAAACGATGGAGGCTTCGGAGATCGGTGTGTCCAGCACGCGTTGCGGGCCGAACGATTCCAGCAACCCGCGCGTGGCCTTGAAGGACCCGCCGGCGGCGGCGATGTCCTCGCCCAGCACCATCACGCGTTCGTCGGCCTCCAGGCTGTCGCGCAAGGCCTGGGCGACCGCCTGGACGTATCTCATTTCCGTGGCCATAGCGCTCATGCCCGGCTCTCCTGGGTGGCTGGGGTGTAGACGTCGCCTGCGGCGTCCTCGAACAGCGGCAGGGCATCGGCCCTCGCGGCGGTGATGGCTGCCTCGACCCGGGCCAGCACGTCCCGGTCGATGCGCTGGACGTCGGCATCCGGCACGCCGGCCTGGGCCAGCGCGGCGCGCGCGCGCGCCAGCGGGTCCTTGTCGGAGAGGCCTTGCAGTTCGTCGGCATCGCGGTACTTCTGCGGGTCGCCTTCGTAGTGACCGCGCACCCGGTGGGTGACGCACTCCAGCACAAAGGGGCCCCGGCCTGCGCGCAGTTCGGCGGTGGCCACCAGCGCCGCCTCGGCGACCGCCGCCACGTCGTTGCCGTCAACCTGCCGGTAGGCGATGCCGAACGCCGACGCCAGGGCTTCGAGCTTGGCGGCGAACTGGCGCGAGGTCGGCGAGAACTCCGACCAGCCGTTGTTCTCGCACACCAGCAGCAGCGGTGTCTTCCACAGGGCCGCCATGTTCAGGGTTTCATGCAGCACGCCTTCGGCCATCGCGCCGTCGCCGAAGAAGGCCACGGCCACGCCGCCGGTGCCGCGCGCCGCGTGCGCTATCGCGCTGCCCAGCGCGATAGGGATGCCGGCACCGACGATGCCGTTGGCGCCAAGGATGCCCAGGCTCAGGTCGGCCACGTGCATGGAGCCGCCCCGGCCCCGGCACAGCCCACCGGCGCGGCCCATGATTTCCTTGAAGAAGCCGTCGACATCGATGCCGCGCGCAAGCACGTGGCCGTGGCCCCGGTGCGTGGTAGCCAGCGAGTCCTGCGGCAGCAGGGCGCTGGCGACCCCGGCGGAGATGGCTTCCTGGCCCAGGCTCAGGTGGATGAAGCCGGGCACCTCGCTGTTGGCGAACAGCCGGCTCAGGGCCTGCTCCACCTCGCGCACCAGCACCATGGTGCGGTAGAGCACGAGCAGCGGGGCCACAAGCGCTGTCTTGGGGGTCTTTCGGGTGGCGGCGTTCATGCGAGCGCCTCCTCATTCAACAGGCGCACGGTGCCGGTCACGCGGTCTACACCGTCGTCGCCCCGCACCCACACCGTGTAGCAATCGGTCTCGCCCTCGCACAGCTCGCCACCGGCGTGGATGGTCTCGCCCTCCCGCACGGGCTTGATGAAGCGCACGTCCAGGTCCACCCGCCGGGAGGCCACTTCGCCAAAGGTGCGGAACAGCGACTGCCACAGCAGGCAGATCGACATCGTCCCGTGCGCGATGCAGCCACCCATGGAGGTGCCAGCGGCGTACACGGGGTCGATGTGGATGGGGTTCATGTCGTCGGTCAGCTCGCCGTAGGCGAGGATGACGTCGGGGTCGGCGGTCAGCGCGACGGTTTGCAATGCAGTGCTCATGCTCAGGCAGCCCAGATGAGAGAGAGGATTCCGCTGTAGATGGCGCGGCCGTCGGTGCCGGTGCCGCGCACCTCCAGGTCGAGGTAGCGGCGCTCGCGCTTGAACTCCTTGGTTAGACAGGTGACTACCGTCCGGATCGCTTCGCCAGGGCGAGGCACCGCGTCCAGCGTGAAGCGCTGGCGCGCCTGCACATTGCCCGGCGGACGCGGCGTGACCACGCCCAGGTAGCCGCGCATCATCATGGCCACGGCGATGCTGGCGCCCTCGGCGCGGCCGTCCGCGTGGTCATGGCCGAAGATGTCGCGCCAGGCCGTGGCCAGCGCAGGCTCGAAAGACTGGGTGATCTCACCGAGCGGCGCACCGGGCTGGAAGTCGTCCCAAAGGATCGGGGGTTTCATGGGCACACCTGCGCGTGCGGAAGGACCACGCCGTCGATCGTCCGAAAGCCGATGAGCACGCGGCTGCCGATGGCGATCGGTGCGGCGCCACCGCCGGCCACGTTGACCATGAGGCGGAAGCCTTCCTCCATGTCGACCAGGGCGATGGCGTAGGGCGCTTCATCGCGAAAGGCCGGCGTCGGCGCGCGGTGCACCGTGGTGTGGCTGAGCACGTGGCCGAAGCCGGTGGCATCGCGCCAGGCCAGGGCATTGCTCTGACACGCGGCGCACAGCGCGCGCGGCACCCGCTGCACGGCGCCGCAATGCGCACAGATCTGGTAGCGTACGACGCCGGCCGCGCAACCGTCCCAGAACGGTTTCGTCTCGGCGGTGGGACGGGGCAAGGGACGGCTCATTCAGTGGACTCCCAGGACGAGTGAGCAGTGGGCCGAGAGGATGCCGCCGTCGCCATGGACGAACGCCAGCTTCGCGTCTTTCACCTGGCGCGCGTCGGCACGACCGCGCAGTTGGTGCACGGCTTCGACGGCATGGAACATGCCACCGGCCGCGCCCGAGTGGCCGTACGACAACAGACCCCCATGCGTGTTGCAGGGCAGGCGGCCGCCCAGCCCCAGGTCACCGCGCTCGGCGGCATGGCCGGCTTCGCCACGCTCGAAGAAACCGATCGACTCCAGCTCAACGGCGAGGGTGACGGTGAAGGAGTCGTAGATCTCCGCGACGTCGATGTCACCGGGCTTGACGCCCGCGCGCTCGAAGGCGGTGCGCGACGACGCCTTGCAGCCGAACTCGGTGAGGCTGGGCGCCGCCACGATGTGTTCGTGCGTGTGGCCCTGCCCGGCCCCCAGCACTTC
>JAGOCV010000368.1 GCA_017998575.1 Burkholderiaceae bacterium | reverse complement strand
ATCCAGGTCACGCCGCGCAACACCACGGTGCAGCGCATCACGCAGGTGGTGCACCCCGTGGGCCGCGCGAAGAAGAAGGCCCTGCTGGCCCACATCATCCAGGAGCACGACTGGAGCCAGGTGCTGGTGTTCACGCGCACCAAGTTCGGCGCCAACAACGTGGCCGAGTACCTGACCAAGAACGGCATCACGGCCATGGCGCTGCACGGCAACAAGAGCCAGGGCGCCCGCACGCAGGCGCTGGCCGGCTTCAAGAGCGGCGAGATCCGCGCGCTGGTGGCCACCGACATCGCCGCCCGCGGCATCGACATCGATGATCTGCCGCACGTCGTCAACTACGAGATTCCCAACGTTTCGGAAGACTACGTGCACCGCATCGGTCGCACCGGCCGCGCGGGCAAGGAAGGCCAGGCCGTGAGCCTGGTGTGCATGGACGAGGAAGGCTTCATGCAGGAGATCGAGCGCTTCACCAAGCAGCAGATTCCGGTGCAGCCGGTCGAGGGCTTCGGTGCCGAAGAAGGCGAGCGCGCCGAACCGATCGCCATGGGCCGCCAGACGCTGTGGGGCGGCGCGGGCAAGCCTCCCAGCCGCGAGGTGATGGCCGCCGCGGCCAAGGCTGCGCGCCAGGAAATGATGCAGCGCATCCGCGACAACAAGGCCGAAGGTGGTGGTGGCCAGGGTCAAGGTCAGCGCCAGGCGCGCGGTGGCGCGGCAGCAGGCAATGGCGGTGGCAACGGTGGCGGCAATGGCGGTGGCGCCGGCCGCAGCGGCGGCGGACGCGGTGGTCGTGGTGGCCAGCAAGGTCGCGGCGGGCCGCAGCAGCAGGCTCGCGCGCAACATCACGCGGCGCCACGTGGCGGCGATCACGGTGGTGCGGGCCAGGGCCGGCAGCGCGTGAACATCGACGAGCAACCGCCGCGCGCCAACGCCCACACTTCCAACAGCCCGTTCGTCCAGCGCGATGCGCCGATGCATCGCGGCAATGGCGACGGCCAGCCGGATCCGCTGCGCACCAGCGTCGACAGCATGGGCGGACGCGGACGCCGTGGCGGCGGTGGTGGCGGCGGCGGACGGGGTCGCAATGGTGGCGGCGGCGGTGGTGGTGGCGGCTACGGCGGCCAGCGCGGCCCGTCGCGCTCGTTCGGCCGCTGACCGCAGCGCCCCTTTCAAACCCATGCAGAAGGCCCGGTGGATCCACCGGGCCTTTTCTCTTTGCGCACGTTGAACACAAGCGCTCAGGGCGCGACGCTGACGCTGACGCGTCCCAGTTCCTTCGAGCCGTCGGCCGTTGCCGCATTGGCCGCGCCGCCCCAGTCGAACGGGACGCGCACCAGTTCACGGTCGCCCTGCTCGCGCGCGACCTCGACGGCCAGCTGATAGCGCCCGGCCGGCAGCCCGGCCAGCAGTGGATGACCAGCCGCGAAATGCAGCGTGTGCGAGCCAGCGGGCCGTGTCGCGCCGCTCACCCCGTCGATGGGCAGGGCGAGCCTGGCGCCCTCCCCGCGCCACCAGGTGCGCAGGTTGCGCAGCCAGCCCCGGCCAAGGTTGTCGCGCAGCTTCGTGTCGTACCAGACCGCGAGCGTGCCCACGCTGGCCCGGTCGGCATCTTTCTCCACCCAGGCCGCGAGGTACGGGCGGTAGTAGGACGCCGTGTTCAGGGCGGGCAGCGTGACCTGCAGCGTGAGGTCGGCCGCAGCCCCGGGCCCGGCCAGGCACGTCAGCGCCAGCGCGGCCACGCCATGGCGCAGGGCGGCTGCTTCAGTCGGCATCGCTGCGCGCCTCGCGCGGGCGCGGCGGATCGTTGCGGTCGACACGTCCGTCGCCATTGGTGTCCGCCGCCTTGAAGGTCTTGTCGGCGATGGCTTCGTCCTCGGCGCGGGTGAACCTGCCATCGCGCGCGCGGTTGACGATGGCATAGCGCACCTTGGCCTGCTTGATGGCGTTGTCGTAGGCCGCATCGGGCTGGCGGCCCTGGTCGAAGTACTGGCGCTTGAGGCGGCCTTCGAACTCGGCCACGTACTCGGCTTCGCTCAGCACGCCGTCCTTGTTGGTGTCGGCATCGCGGAAGCGCTGCAGGCGGATGGCGTCGTATTCGGCGCGGGTGACCACGCCGTCGCGGTTGGCGTCGTAGCTGCCCATGAAGGCCGTCTGTCCATGGCCGCCGGCGGGTGCTGCCGGCCCCGTGACCGGGGCGACGCCGGTGCCGGCACAGGCCGACAGCAGGGCCGCGACGGCGGCAGCCGCGAGGGTGCGGGTGGTGAATCGATTCATATGCGAGTGGTTCTCCATTGGGTGGGGTGGATGGCCGGCTTCAGAAGTCCACGGTCATGTTGACCGCGAACGTGCGACCGGGTGCGGTGGACAGCGCGATCTGGCGCTGGTCCTGTGCCGACGAGGGCTGCAGGCTGCGGGTGCTGCTGTAGGCCCAGTACTTCTTGTCGCCGAGGTTGTAGATGCCGGCCGACAGGCGCATGTTCTTGCTCACGCGCCAGTAGCCCGCGAGGTCGAAGCGCGCGTAGCCCGGCACGTCGAACAGCTCGGTGGTCGCATCGGTGAGCGTGTTGCCGGGGTTGTTCTGGAACGACTGGCGGTTGGTGGCCACCGCCTGCTTGCCGCGCACGAAGGTGCCGGTGAAGTTGAGACCCCAGGCCTTGGCCGGCGCGTCGTAGCCCACGCCCACGATTGCTTTGGCCGGCTGCACCGAATCGAGGTCGACGTCTTTGTCGCCCGCGTAGTAAGACTTCGACGCGCCCCGGCTGTAGCCGAAGGCCCAGGTGCTGTAGATGCCGCGCGCTGCCGGCGCCCAGACACCGTGGTCCAGCCGCGCGCTCAGCTCGGTGCCGTAGATGGTTGCCCGGTCGCGGTTGTCGGCCTGATACAGGATGGTCAGCGCGGACGGCACGTCGACGAACAGTTCGGGGTTGTTGGCCCGCGTGAAGCGCGTGTACGAGATGAAATCCTTGTAGCGCGTGTAGAAAACCGATCCGCTGAAGGTCACGCCCTCGGCGGGCGTTCCCTTGAGGCCGATGTCGAAGGCGTCGCTGGTTTCCTTCCTGAGGTTCTTGTTGCCCACCAGCGCGTAGGTGGGGCCGCCGCCGTTCCAGTAGCCGAACACTTCGCTGTTGGTGGGCGCGCGGCCGCCGCGCTTCCACTGTGCATAGGCCGTCAGGCGCGGCTGCACGTCGTAGAGCAGGCTGAGGCTCGGGCTCACGATGGTGTTGGACGGGGCATTGCCGTAGAGCTGTTCGAGCTGGGCCTGGGTCAGACGGTTGTCGAAGCTACCGGTGTTGCGGATGCTCGGGTCGATGTGGTCCACGCGCAGGCCCGGCACGATGGCGAAGCGTTTGCCGCCCAGTTCCATCTCTATCGTGTCTTCGAAGAACATGCCGGCGCGGCGGGTGAGCGTGTCGGGGAAGGGCTGGCGCGTGGAGGTGTCGGTGGTCGACGAGAACGGGTGCTCGTTGCGCGCCTAGGAGTAGTTGCCGCCGAACTTCAGCAGGTGGT
>JAGOCV010000366.1 GCA_017998575.1 Burkholderiaceae bacterium | reverse complement strand
CGCGCTCGGGCATGCGCACGTTCATGGCGATGATGTCGATCAGGTCCTGGTTGACCACGCCTTCGCGCTGGTACTTCACGATCGGGATCTGGATGCCTTCGCTGAAGATGTCGGTGGTCACGTTGCCGAGCGTGCCGCCCACGTCGAGCCAGTGCGCCATGCAGCAGGTGAAGCCTTCCAGCTTCCCTTCGTGGAACACCGGCATGGTGAAGGTGAAGTGGTTCAGGTGGCTGCCGGTGGTGTAGGCGTCGTTGGTGACGAGGATGTCACCGGGCTTGATGTTCTCGACGCCGAAGTGCTTGATCTTCGCTTTCACCGTCTCGGCCATGCCACGGATGAACATGGGCAGACCCAGGCCGATGGAGACGGTGTCGCCTTCCTTGGTGAACAGGCCGACCGTGAAGTCCAGCGCCTCGTAGATGATGAGGTTGTAGGCGGTGCGCGTGAGGTTGGTCTTCATCTCCTCCGTCACGGCGAAGAGGCCGTTGCGGATGATCTCGACGGTGACGGGGTCGACCGTCGTGGTTGGCAGGTCTCGTGCGTTCATGAGCGGTCACTCCCGATGGCGATTTGCAGGTTGCCCAGGCCGTCGACGCGCAGTTCGTCGCCGGGCTGGACCACGGTGGTGGAGGCGTGTTCCTCGATCAGCGCCGGGCCGGTGATGAGGTTGCCGGCGCGCAGCGCATCGCGCTTGTAGACCGGCGTGTCGGCCCAGCCGCCCGAGCGGAAGTAGACCGGCTTGACGCCACGCAGCGCGGCCGCCTCGGGCTGGGCCGCGCCTTCGTCCACGTGGTGGCGCGGCGGCTTCTTCATGGTGCCGAGCACGGTCACGCGCAGGCTCACGAGGTCGGCCGCTTCCTTGGGCGCGGAGGTGCCGTAGCGCACCTTGTGCACCTGGTCGAAGTGGTTCTTGATGGCGGCGCGGTCCTTGCCTTCGAAGAAGGCGGCGGGCAGGTCGACGGTGACGGCGTGTTCCTGGCCGACGTAGCGCATGTCGGCGGCGCGTTCGATCACGATGCCGTCGGGCGTGATGCCGGAGGCGGCCAGCGCGGCGCGGCCTTCGTCTTCCATGCCCTTGTAGAGCGCCTCGATCTCGTCGAAGGACACGTCGTTGAGCTTGCGGAACACCGAGCGCACGTAGTCGTAGCGCAGGTCGGAGAACAGCATGCCGTAGGCCGAGAAGTAACCCGGCGCGTAGGGAATGAGCACCTTGCGGATGCCGATTTCGCGCGCAATGGCCGAGGCGTGCAGCGGGCCGGCGCCGCCGTAGACGACCATGGTGAAACTGCCGGCGTCCAGGCCACGCTCGGTGGTCACGGCCTTCACCGCGTGCGACATCTGGGTGACCGCGATGCGCAGGATGCCGTCGGCAGCGGCGGTGGCGTCCAGCCCCAGGGGCTTGGCCACGCGCTCTTCCATCTGGCGCTGGGTGCCGGCCAGGTCCAGCTTGAGTTCACCGCCGAGGAAGTGGTCGGCGTCGAGCCGGCCGAGCAGCAGGTTGGCGTCGGTCACGGTGGGCTCGGTGCCGCCCCGGCCATAGGCCACCGGGCCGGGAATGGAGCCCGCGCTCTGCGGGCCCACGCGCAAGGCGTTGCCGGTTTCCACGCGGGCGATGGAGCCGCCGCCGGTGCCGACCTCGTGGATGTCCATCATGGGAATCTGGATCGGCAGGGCGCGTTCGTAGCCGCCGATGAGCGCGCTGCCGGTGGTGAGCGGGCGGCCTTCGCTGATGACGCCAGCCTTGGCGGTGGTGCCGCCCATGTCGAAGGCAATGGCGTCGCCCATGCCGAGCTGGGCGCAGATGGCCTGCGCGCCGATCACGCCGGCCGCCGGGCCGGATTCGAGCATGCGCACGCAGTCGCGCCGCGCGTGTTCGCTGGGGAACAGGCCGCCGGTGGACTGCACCACGTAGAAGTCGCCCTCGAAGCCTTTGTTGGCAAGGTGGTCTTCGAGTTCACCGAGGTAGGCCGAGACGCGCGGGCCGACGTAGGCGTTGGCCACGGCGGTGGAAACGCGCTCGAACTCGCGGTATTCCTGGCTCAGCTCGTGCGAGGCACAGACGAAGGCGCCGGGCAGCTCCTCTTGCAGGATCTGTTTCACGCGCTGTTCATGCGCCGGGTTGCGGTACGAGTGCAGCAGCAGCACGGCCACGGCCTCGATGTCCTTGCCGCCGAGTTCGCGCGCCAGCTCACGCACGGCCGCCTCGTCCAGCGCCCTGTGGGTGCTGCCGTCGGCGCGCAGGCGCTCGGCCACTTCGTAGCGCAGCGAGCGCTTGACCAGCGGCTCGTGCTTGTTGAAGAAGAGGTTGTAGGCGTCGGGCCGGTTGACGCGGCCGATCTCGTAGATGTCGCGGAAGCCTTCGGTGATCAGCAGCGCGGTCTTGGCGCCGTTGCGCTCCAGCAGCGTGTTGATGGCGATGGTGGAGCCGTGCAGAAACAGGTGGCCGTCGCGCAAATCAATGTCCGCGCTGTCGAGCGTGGCCTGGATGCCGTTGACCAGCTGGCCGTGGGTGGACAGGGCCTTGCCGAACAGCAGCTGGCCGGTGACTTCGTCGAAGGCGGCCATGTCGGTGAAGGTGCCACCGATGTCGACGGCGACGCGCAGCCGCGCGTCGGGTGGGGTGAGGTTGGTGTTGCTCATGGTGTGGCGAGTCCAATGGGGTTGCGCAGAATGCCCAGGCCGGTGATCTCGACCTCGACGACGTCGCCTTCCTTCATGTAGAGCGGCGGTTCGCGGCGGTCGCCCACGCCACCAGGCGTGCCGGTGGCGATCACGTCGCCGGGCGAGAGCGGCGTGAAGCGGGAGACGTAGTTCACGATGGTCGGGATGTCGAAGATCAGGTCGCCCACGCTGGCGTGCTGCACCACCTGGCCGTTGAGGCGGGTTTCGAGTTGCAGCTTCGTCACGTCGGGCACCTCGTCGCGCGTGGCCATGTAAGGACCGAAGGGGCCGGTGCCGGGGAAGTTCTTGCCGGGCGTGAACTGGTGGGTGTGCTTCTGCCAGTCGCGCACGCTCACGTCGTTGAAGCAGGCGTAGCCGGCGATGTGGTCGAAGGCCTTGTCCTTGGGGATGTCGCGCCCGCCCTGGCCGATGACGAAGGCGAGTTCGCCCTCCCAGTCGAAGCGGGTGGAGAACGCGGGGCGCAGCACCTCGTCACCGTGCGCGGCCAGGGTGTCGGCGAAGCGCAGGAAGATCGAGGGGTACTCGCTGTCGGCGCGCTTGGTCTCGGCGACGTGGGTCTTGTAGTTCAGACCCACGCAGATCAGCTTGCCGGGGTTGGGAATGACCGGCAGCAGGCGCACCTGTTCGGGTGCGAGCGAGGGACCGGCCAGGCCCTGGAGTTCGCCCAGCGCGTTGGCGGCAATGGCGGCCTTCAGGTCGGCATGGCGGGCCTGGAAGCCGGCGGGCACGGGGGTGAATCGGCCGTCGGCACCGACCACCCCGTAGGTGGCTCTGCCGTCGACCTCGAAGCTGGCGAAACGGATGGCGGGTGTCTCCGTGGGTTG
>JAGOCV010000365.1 GCA_017998575.1 Burkholderiaceae bacterium | reverse complement strand
CCATCGAACAGCAGCACGCGCGCGCCATCCGCGTCATCCAGCCGCGCACGCAGCACGCTGCCGTCCTCGCACTGCACGATGGCCAGCGGCGCCGGCCCGTGCGCGCCGATGGCGATGCGCAGCGGCTCGCCCTCGCGCAGGATCTGCGCCGCGGGCGCAGCGCCGGCCTGCAGCGCGGCCTGCGACCGCGCCAGCTCGTCGGCGTTGCGCGCCGGATGGCCGACGGCATCGAGCGCGGCGAGCAGCACGGCATCGGGCACGTCGCGCAGCGCGCCATAGAAGTCGTGCCAGCGCGCGGCGATGCCCAGGCGCTCGCACAGCGACTCGATCGCCTCGCGCGGTGGCGTGGCCGCCAGCGGGGGTGGCACGCCGCTCATGCCCGCACCTCTTCGCGCCAGCGCCAGTGGCCGCCCCAGGGGGCGAGGTAGCCCTGCTCGGCATCGGCCTGCTGGTAGAGCACGCGCACGCCCTCGCCGGCCCCATGCACGCCGGCCAGCGCCGGCACGGCCAGCACGGCGCCGCTGAAGTTCAGGCCCAGCTCCAGCACGCAGGCGGGCTCGCCATCGCGCGCGTCGAAGTGCCAGCGCACCCACAGGCCCCGGCCTTCGATCACCTCGGCCGTGTGACCCTGCGGTGCCAGGCGCGGCAGGCGCGGCGCCAGCTCCGCCGTCCGCAGCGCCAGCAGGCGCGCGACGAACGACTGCCATTCCAGCGCTTCGGCGCGTTCGCGCTCCGTGCGGTCGAGCGCCGAGGCGCGGAAGGTGGCCTCGTCGCACGGATCGGGCACGGCGCTGGCGCCGCTGGTCGCGTGGAACTGCGGGAACTCGCGGCGTCGCCCTTCGGTGACGGCCTGGCGCAGATCGCCCTGCCAGTCGGCGAAGTACAGAAAGGGCGTGGCCGCATTCCACTCCTGCCCCATGAACAGCATGGGCGTGTGCGGTGCCAGCAGCAGCAGGGCCGTCGCCAGCGCCAGCGGGGCGTGGCCCGCGTCGGGCCGCTGCGCCAGCGCCAGCGGTGCCAGCCGCTCGCCGAAGGCGCGGTTGCCCACCTGATCGTGGTTCTGCAGGAAGTTGACGATGGTCGGAAGCGGCGCCGCCTCGAACGAGGCCGGCCGCGCGCGGCCCTGGCGCGCCACCGGCGGCGCACCCAGCCACGCGGTGCCGTTCGCGAGGCAACGCGCCAGCTGCCCGAGCGTGCCGTGCGGCCAGGCCTCGCGGAATTCCTCGTAGTAGCCACCGCCCTCACCCGTCAGCAGCACGTGCAGGATGTGATGGAAATCGCCCGTCCACTGGCCGTCGTAGCGGCCGGGTCGCGGCACGGGCGACAGGCGCGCGGTGTCGTTGTGGTCGTCTTCCACCACCAGGTGGATGTGCCGGCCGGGCAGGTGGGCGCGCGCGCGCACCGACAGCTCCTGCAGCACGTGCTGCGCCGAATCGTCGACGATGGCGTGCACGGCATCGAGCCTGAGGCCGTCGATGTGGAACTCTTCCAGCCAATAGAGCGCGTTGTGGATGAAGAAATCGCGCACCGTGCGGCTGCCCTCGCCATCGAAGTTGATGGCGCGGCCCCACGGGCTGTCGTGTTCGCTGGAGAAGAACTGCGGCGCATAGGCGTGCAGGTAGTTGCCGTCGGGACCGAAGTGGTTGTAGACCACGTCCACGAACACCATCAGCCCGAGCGCATGCGCGGCCTGCACGAAGCGCTTGACGTCATCGGGCCGGCCGTAGGCCGCATGCGGCGCGTAGTGCAGCACGCCGTCGTAACCCCAGCCGAACCGGCCCGGAAAATCCGCCAGCGGCATCAGCTGCACGGCCGTGATGCCCAGGCGCGCCAGCGACTCGAGCTGCGCCTGCGCCGCCGCGAAGGTGCCTTCGCGCGTGAAGCTGCCCACGTGCAGCTCGTACAGCACCACCTCGTGCCACGGCCGGCCGCGCCAGTCGCCATCGCTCCAGGCGAAGGCCAGCGGGTCGATCAGCTCGCTGGCCGCATGCGGCCCTTCGGGGTTGAAGCGCGATGCGGGATCGGGCACGGCCAGGCCGTCCACATGGAAACGGTAGCGCTGGCCCGCGACGGCACGCGGCGCGTCGGCCTGCCACCAGCCGCCGGGCAGCGGCATGGCGGGCATGAACGCGCCATGCAGTTCCACTTCCACGGCCTGCGCCGCCGGCGCCCACAGGCGCAGCCGCGCGCCGCCCTCTTCCAGCAGCGTGGCGCCGAAGGGCATGGCGTGCGCGCGGGTGACGGTGGCCGTGCCGCTCTCAGGGGCCCGGGACATCGGCATCCTCTCCTCGATCGCTTTCTTCTTGTGCGGGCGGCGTCTGCGCGGGCGCGCGCACCGGCCCGATGGGCTGCGTCATCACGCGCATGCTGCGCGGCATCAGGGTGAGGACGCTGCCGGCCGCCACGCTCTCGCCATCGCTGCCGCCGTCGTCGGCGCCGGTGTCGATGCGTGATGTCCAGGCGCCCTCGCCGGGCAGGGTGAAGTCCGCCGGCTCGTGGTGGGCGTTGAACAGCAGCAGCACGGAGTCGCCGCTCTCCGGCTCCAGCTGGCCGTCGCAGGGCTCGGTGTGCGCGCCCGAGAGCACGGCCGCGATGGCGCGGCGCTCGCCGTCGGCCCAGTCGCCCTCGTTCATCTCGCGCCCTTCGTGTGCGTACCAGGCGATGTCCCTGCGGCCGGCCTCGTCGGCCTGGCCGGTGAAAAAGCGCGTGCGCCGCAGCGTGGGCTGCTCGCGCCGCAGTTGCGCCAGCCGTGCGACGAACTGGGCCTGCCCGTCCCACTCGCCGGCCTGCGCCCAGTCGTACCAGGAGATGTCGCTGTCCTGGCAGTAACCGTTGTTGTTGCCGCGCTGCGTGCGGCCGATCTCGTCGCCGCCCAGCAGCAGCGGCACGCCCAGCGAGACGTAGAGCGTGGCCAGCAGGTTGCGCATCTGGCGGCGGCGCAAGGCGTTCACTTCGGCGTCGTCGGTCTCGCCTTCGACGCCGCAGTTCCAGCTGCGGTTGTGGCTCTCGCCGTCGCGGTTGTCCTCACCGTTGGCCTCGTTGTGCTTGTCGTTGTAGGAGACCAGATCGCGCAGCGTGAAGCCGTCGTGCACAGTGACCAGGTTGACGCTGGCCGTGGCCAGGCGGCCCGAGTGGTCGTAGCAATCGGACGAGCCGGTGAGGCGGCGCGCGAACTCGGGCAGCGTGCCCGGCTCGCCGCGCCAGAAGTCGCGCACGCAGTCGCGGTAGCGGCCGTTCCACTCGGCCCAGCCGGTGGGAAAGCCGCCCACCTGGTAGCCGCCGTCGCCCACGTCCCAGGGCTCGGCGATGAGTTTCACGCGCGAGAGCACCGGGTCTTGCCCGAGGATGGCGAAGAAGCTGCTGTAGCGGTCGAAGTCGCGCTCGCCCCGGCCCAGCGTGGTGGCCAGGTCGAACCGGAAGCCGTCCACGTGCATCTCGGTCACCCAGTACCGCAGGCTCTCCATGATCAGGCGCAAGGCGGCCGGGCTGTTGCTGTTGACGGTGTTGCCG
>JAGOCV010000084.1 GCA_017998575.1 Burkholderiaceae bacterium | reverse complement strand
GCCTTCAGCCGCGCCACCTGCGATGAAAAATCGGTGGCGCCTCGCTTGAAGCTGGCCTTCTCCTCCAGCCTGGCGTTGACCTTCTGCAGGCCGGCCTCGGCGCCCTTGAGCACCTCGGCGCCGAAGTCGTCGTCCTGGTAGATGGCGCAGGCCTTCTTCGCGCCCTTCTCCCGGTACAGCTTGGGCACCACGACCGCCATCTGGTCGAAGTAGGACGCGATCAGCGCATACTTGTACTTGTGCAGCGGTTCGTACATGTCGCGCGAGAGCGAGAGCGGGAACAGGCTGAGCACGTGCTTGGAGAACATGATGGGCATGGCCGCGTTGGCGTGCGCGGTGCCGAAGGTGCTGACGATGGCGAACACCTTGTCCTGGTTGACCAGCTTCTGCGCCGCCAGCACGGTGCGCTTGGGGTCGTAGCCCGCGTCTTCCACCAGCAGCGTGATCTTGCGGCCGTGCACCCCGCCCTGCTCGTTGATCTCGGCCACGCGCAGCTGCATGCCGTTGCGGATGTCCTTGCCGTAGCCGGCGAGCGGGCCCGAGAGATCGGGGATGGTGGCGATGCGGATCTCGTCCTTGCTCACGCCCAGGGTCTGGGCCGAGGCGGCGCCGCACAGCGCCAGCAGCGCGGCGGCCAGGAGGGAAAACGTCTTCATGGAGCGGTCCTTTCAGGTGGGGAAATCGTCAGCGGTACATGGCCTCGATCTGCTCGGCGTACTTGGTCTGCACCAGCTTGCGCTTGAGCTTCATCGTGGGGGTGAGCTCCTCGTCCTCCGCGCCCAGGCGGGTTTCGAGCAGGAAGAACTTCTTGATCTGTTCGACACGCGCGAACTTGGCGTTGACCTTGTCGATCTCGCCCCGGATCAGCGCCTGCACCTCGGGCGAGCGCGCCAGGCTGGCGTAGTTGCTGAAGGGCACGTCGTGGTCCTGGGCGAACTTCTCGACGTTCTCCTGTTCGATCATCACGATGGCCGTGAGGTAGGCGCGCCGGTCGCCGATGACCACCGCATCCGTCACATAGGGCGAGAACTTGAGCTCGTTCTCCCATTCGCTGGGCGTGATGTTCTTGCCGCCAGCGGTGATGATGATGTCCTTCATGCGGTCGGTGATGCGGAAGTAGCCGCCCTCGTCGGCCACGCCCACGTCGCCGGTGTGCAGCCAGCCGTCGGCGTCGATCGCCTCGGCGGTTTTCTCGGGCTGGTTCAGGTAACCCATGAAGACGTTGGCCCCTCGCACCAGCAGCTCGCCGGTCTGCGGGTCCACGCGCACTTCGTTGCAGGGCGCGGCGCGGCCGATGCTGCCCGGGCGCATGGCCAGCGCCGGCATGATGGTGGAGATGCCGCCCGATTCGGTCTGGCCCCAGGCCTCCAGCATGGGCACGCCCAGCGCGAGGTACCAGCGAATCAGGTCGGGCGAGATCGGTGCCGCGCCGGTGATGAGGAAGCGGCAGCGGTGGATGCCGATGAAGCGCCGCACATGGTCCAGCGAAGCGACGCCGGCCAGGCGGTACTTCAGGCGCAGCCAGGGGCCCACCGGCTGGCCCGCCAGCACCGCGCCCGCCACCTCATGGCCGACGCCAATGGCCCAGGCGTACAGGGCCTGCTGCACCCGGCCCGCTTCCTGCACCGAGATGGTCACGGCCGAATAGAACTTCTCCCACAGGCGCGGCACGCCGCCGAACACGGTGGGCGCGATCTCGCGCACGTTCTCGGGCACGGTGTCGGGGTTCTCGACGAAGTTCATGCGCGTGCCGCTGTAGAACGAGGCGTAGAGCCCGATCACGCGCTCGGCCACGTGGCACAGCGGCAGGAAGCACATGCGCTCGTCGTTCTCGTCCTGCGGCTGGATGCCGTCGAGCCCGCGCACGGTAGCCAGCAGGCTGGCGTGCGAATGCATGGCGCCCTTGGGCCGGCCGGTGGTGCCGGAGGTGTAGATCAGGATCGCGAGGTCGCCGGGCTGGCGCGAGTCGGCGAGATCCGCCAGCGTGTCCGGCCGCGCCGCGCCGCGACGCCGCAGCTCGTCCAGGGTGATGACGCCCGGGTCGCTGAAATGCGCCAGGCCCTTGGGGTCGATGACCACGATGCAGCGCAGCTGCGGCAGTTTCGCGCGCGCCTCCAGCGCCTTGTCCAGCTGCTCCTCGTCTTCCACGAACAGCACCTGGGTGGACGAGTCTTCGCACAGGTACTGCACCTGTCCGGCCGCGTCGGTGGGGTAGATGCCGTTGGACACACCGCCCGCGCTGAGCACCGCGAGGTCGCACCAGACCCATTCCACCCGCGTGTTGGAGAGAATGGACGCGGTGTCGCCCGGGCGCAGGCCCAGGTCCACCAGGCCCAGGGCGATCTCGCGCACGGTGTCGCCCACTTCGCGCCAGGTCCACTCGCGCCAGAGGCCCAGCGTCTTCTGCCGCATGAGCACGCGATCGGCGCGGCGCGCCACACCGGCCCAGAACATGGCGGGGATGGTGTCGCCGGGCAGGGCCTCGCGCTGGCGCGGCCGAAAGGAGTCGAGGTTCCAGAGTTGGGCCATGGTGTTACCGCCAGTTCTTCTTTTTCTTCCAGCGCCGCTCGCCGCGCGCGCCGCTGTCCTTCATGCCGAGGTAGAACTCCTTGATGTCGTCCTTCTCGCGCAGGTTCTCGCAGCTGTCTTCCATCACGATGCGGCCGTTCTCCAGCACGAAGCCGTGATCGGCCACGTTGAGCGCCATGTTGGCGTTCTGCTCGACCAGCAGGATGGTGGTGCCGCGCTCGCGGTTGATGCGCACCACGATCTCGAAGATGTCCTTGGTGAGTTTGGGACTCAGGCCCAGGCTGGGCTCGTCGAGCAGGATCAGCCTGGGGCCGGCCAGGATGGCGCGGGCGATCGCCAGCATCTGCTGCTGGCCGCCCGAGAGCAGGCCGGCGTCCTGCGCGGCGCGGTCCTTCAGGATCGGGAAGTAGCCGAACACGGTTTCCATGTCGCGCGCGATGCCGTCGCGGTCGCTGCGGGTGTAGGCGCCCATCAGCAGGTTGTCGCGCACCGAGAGCAGCGGAAACACCTCGCGCCCTTCGGGCACATGCACCAGGCCCTTGCGCACCACGTGCGTGGGGTCGGCGGCGGTGATGTCCTCGCCCTCGAAGCGGATGCTGCCCTTGCGCGGGTCGAGGATGCCGCTGATGGTCTTGAGGATGGTGGTCTTGCCCGCCCCGTTGGAGCCCAGCACGGTGACGATGCGCCCGGCGTGCACGCTCAGGCTCACGCCGCGCACCGCTTTCACCGGGCCGTAGGCGCTTTCCACGTTGTTCAGGGTGAGAACGGCCTCGCTCATGCAGCCACCTCCGCCGGCCGGCGCAGCGAGGCCACGTCGTCCACGCTGCCCAGGTAAGCCTCCACCACCGCCGGGTGCGACTGCACCTCGGCCGGCGTGCCCACCGCGATCACCTCGCCCTGGTTCATGGCCAGCACGCGGTCGGACACGCGCGAGACCAGGCCCATGTCGTGCTCGACCATCAGCACGGTGATGCCCAGGTCGCGCACGATGTCCTGGATCCAGAAGGCCATGTCGCCGGTCTCCTCGCCGTTCAGGCCCGACGAGGGTTCGTCGAGCAGCAGCAACTTCGGCGACATGCACAGCGCGCGCGCCAGCTCGACCACCTTGCGCACGCCGTACGGCAGGCCCGCCACCAGCGAGTCGCGGTGGTGCTGCAGGTCCAGCATCTCGATCACCTCCTCCACCTTGGCGCGGGTCTCGCGCTCGGCCGCGCGCACGCCGGGGCCGAACAGCGCCTCGCGCCAGACCGAGGTGCGGCGCCGGATGTGGCGGCCGATCAGCAGGTTCTGCAGCACGGTGGCGTGCTCGAACAGCTCGATGTTCTGGAAGGTGCGCGCAATGCCCAGCGAGGCCACCTCGTGCGGCGGCACCGCGCTCAGGGCGTGACCGTCGAAGGCGAGCGTTCCCGAGGTGGGGGTGTAGATGCGGCTGATCAGGTTGAACACCGTGGTCTTGCCCGCGCCGTTGGGGCCGATGAGTGTGAACACCTCGCCGCGCTTCACGTCGAAGCTCACCCGGTTGACCGCGAGCACGCCGCCGAAGCGCACGCTCAGGTCGCGGGCCGAAAGAAGAACCTCACTCATGAAGACCTCGTTCCGAAGAGAAAGGATGCCATCCAGAAACACCGCGGAACTGGCTTGGCCAGGCCGCAGGTGTTGCCCCCTTGAGGGGGCGGCGCGAAGCGACGCGGGGGTGTTTCATTTCAGTCTTTCGGATTTCTGGAAGCTCTTCTGGCGCTTGAACATGCCGCGCCGGTAGAACGGGTACAGCTCCAGCCAGGTGCGGATCTTCAGCCAGCGGCCGTGGATGCCCATGGGCTCGAACATCACGAAGGCGATCAGCACCAGGCCGTAGACCACGGCCTGCAGCCCGGTGGCCTGGCCGATGGCGGGGGGCAGCAGGTCCTTGAACAGCGCGATCACCTGCGGCGCGCCGATCAGGAAGATGGCGCCGAAGAAAGCCCCGTGGATGGAGCCCAGGCCGCCGATCACCACCATGAGCAGCAGGTCGATGGACTGGACGAGGTTGAACTGGTCGGGCGAGATGAAGGTCATCTTGTGCGCGTACAGCGCGCCGCCCAGGCCGGCGAGCGCGGCCGAGATGGCGAACGAGAGCGACTTGTAGCGCGCCAGGTGGATGCCCATGCTCTGCGCCGAGACCTCGGAATCGCGGATGGCCACGAAGGCGCGGCCGGTGGGCGCGCGCAGCAGGTTGAGCACGGCCAGGGTGCTGAGCACCATGCAGACCAGGCAGACGAAGTAGAAGGCGCGGTCGGAGTCGAAGGTCCAGCCCAGCAGTGCCATGGGCTTGACGCTTTGCCCGGCGCTGCCGCCGGTCACCGACTCCCAGCGCGCCAGCACCTCTTCGACGATGAAGCCGAAGGACAGCGTGGCGATGCCGAGGTACATGCCTTTGACGCGCAGCGCGGGCAGGCCCACCACCACGCCCACCGCCGCCGACAGCGCCATGGCGCAGGCCAGCGAGACGGGGAAGGGCCAGCCGCGCGCGGCCAGCCAGGCTTCGGTGTACGCGCCCACGCCCATGAAGGCGGCGTGGCCGATGGAGAACTGCCCGGTGAAGCCGGCCAGCAGCATGAGGCCGACGGCGACGATGGCGTAGATGAAGACGAAGGTGAGTTGCGCGAGCCAGTAGTCCGGCAGCAGCCAGGGGGCGGCGAGCAGGGCCACGAACAGCAGGCCGTACCAGAAGCGCTGGCCTTCGTGGCGCACCAGGTCGATGTCCTGGTCGTAGGAGGTCTTGAAGATGAATCGCATGGCTTTTGGTCAGTTGGGGTCAGAGCACGCCGCTGTGCGGGTGGTCTGACCCACAAGGTCTTCAGACTTTCTTTCGGGCGCGTTCGCCGAACAGGCCGGTGGGTCGCACGGCGAGCATCAGCAGCACGACGGCGTAGGGCATCACGTCCTTGAAGCCTTCGGGCAGGAAGAAGCCGGAGAGTGCTTCCACCACGCCGATCACGAGGCCGCCGACGATGGCGCCGGGCAGGCTGCTGAAGCCGCCGATGATGGCGGCGGGGAAGGCCTTGAGGCCGATGAAGCCCATGTTGACGTGCACGAAGGTGATGGGCGCGAGCAGGATGCCGGCGACCGTGGCCACCGCTGCCGCCAGCGCCCACACCAGGCCGTTGAGGCGCTGCACGGGGATGCCCATGTAGTAGGCGGCGAGCTGGTTCTGTGACGAGGCCTGCATGGCGATGCCGACGCGGGTGAAGCGGAACAGCAGCCACAGGCCGGCGCAGAGGGCGGCGGTGGCGGCGATGACGAGGATCTGTTCGCCGGCGAGCACGAGGCCGCCGAGTTCGACGGCTTCGCCTTTGTAGGGGGCGTCGAGGGTGTGGGTGTCGGTGCCGATGCCGGGGATCATGGTGACGCCGCCGCGGGCGACGTAACCGACGCCGATGGTGAGCATGACGATGGAGAAGGCGGGTTGGCCGAGCACGGGGCGGATGACGGCGCGTTCGAGGCCGAGGCCGACGAGGGCCATGGCGCCGGTGGCGGCGACGGCGGCGAGCCAGAAGGGCATGCCGAGCGGGCCCATGCAGGCCAGGCAGATGAAGGCGCCGAGCATCATGAGTTCGCCCTGGGCGAAGTTGACGGTTTCGGTGGCTTTGTAGATCAGCACGAAGCCGAGTGCGATCAGGCCGTAGACGCAGCCGAGCGCGATGCCGGCCACAAGGATTTGAAAGATGAGCAACTGGGTCTCCGTCGGGGCCCGCTTTGTGGGTGTGCGGGCGTTGCAGCGATCGTAGAAACCGGCTTGCTTCGGAATATCGTCCTATCCGACGAATCCCGTTTTTTCGTTCTGCTGGGTTTCGCTCGTTGGGCTTCGCGCTGACGGCTGGCGTGGTCCGCGTTCTCCGGCGCTGCTCGCGGATGGCGGCCCGGGTCCGCCAGCGTCACTTCGTCAACACCGCCACTTCACACACCCTCTGTGGCAACCGCGAATCGGCGCCTGCGCCCGCGAACCCCACCATCCGTCGAGAGTGCGGCGACTTCAAGTGAAAAGTGAATTCGGACTTCCTGTTTGCACGCTGCCATTCCACTGGGTCGATGGTGCGGGTGGCCGGGCGCAGGCGCCCCATTCGCGGCGGCCACACAAGCAGGCACGCCCACCCCTTGTTGACGAAGGGGTGGGCGTGCTCCTGGGATGTCGCCCGCGAGCAGGCGCCGGAGAACGGTCACCCGCACCAGCGGCCCCGAACCCAAGCAGGCGCGAAACGCTTACTCAACCGCCTTGTAGGTCGCAGCCGCCGGATCGGCCTTCAGCAGGAAGAGCTTGGGCGCTGCAAGATGGTTGGTGGCGGTGAAGCCGATGGGGGTCATGGCACCGGTGTCGAGGTTGTTCACCTTGGCCAGCTCGGCGTTGGTGCAATCCCAGGTCAGCGCCTTGCCGCAGCGGCCGATGGCGTCGAACAGCGCGCGTGTGGCGGAGTAGCCGGTGTAGGTGTAGCGGTTGACACGGCCCATTTCCTCCGGGCTCAGGTGCTTGCTGATCTTGTCCGTGAAGGCCTTGCCCTGCGGCGAGCTCTCCAGGTACACGTAGTCCACGGTGTACACGTTCTCGGCCGCCGCGCCCATCAGCTTGGCGCTTGCCGGCACGCGCGACACATAGGTCACGCCCACCGGGATCTTGTGGTTGATGCGCTCCAGCTCCTTGACCATGGTCACGTTCTCGCCCAGCACCCCCCCGGCCAGCAGGATCTCGGCACCGGACTGCTTGACCTTCAGGATCTCCGAGGAGAAGTCGGTCTGGCCCTTCTTGTAGATCTGGGTGGAGACCACCTGCAGCTTCTTGGCCTTGGCCGCGCGCTCGAAACCGTCGCGCACGTTCTCGCCGTAGTCGTCGTCCTGCGAGATCAGGGCCCACTTCTTGCCGGGGTAACGGTCGGCCATGCGCGCGGCCAGCTCTTCCACCGCGTTGGACATGTCGTAGCCGACCGCGAACACGTTCTTGATGGTCGGCTTGTACAGGCCTTCGTAGGTGGTGATGGGCGCCATGGCGGGCAGGCCGGCCTGCTGGATCAGCGGCATCGCGGCCTGGGCCTGCGCCGTGCCGGAAACCGAGGTCAGCGCGAACACCTTGTCGCTGTTGATGAGCTTGCGCACGCCCTGGATGGTGCGCGAGGGCACGTAGCCGTCGTCCTCGGAGATCAGGCGCAGCTTGCGGCCTTGGATGCCGCCAGCGGCGTTGGCTTCGGCAATCGCCGCCTTCACCCCCAGGTTGTGGGCCACGCCCAGCAGCGCGGGCGGGCCGGTCAGCGGCAGGATGTCGCCGAGCACGATCTCGGTGTCGGTCACGCCCTGCTGCTGCGCAGCAGCACTCAGACAGGTGCCGGCGGCCAGCAGGCCCAGAGCCAGGCGGGTGAGTTTCAGTTTCATGTTGTCTCCTTGGGGTGGGGGTGAAAACGGGGGGTCAGTAACGCAGGGGCCAATAGACCCAGGTGTGCCGGAAGTCGTGCCAGATGCCGCGCAGGCCGCGCGGGTCGAAGCGCAGGAAGCCGATGATGGCCAGGCCGTAGAGCACGCTCTTGACCTCGTGCGCGCTGGTGGTCATCACGTCCTGCAGGCGCCCGCCGAGCAGTTGCACCAGCGAGCTGAACACCTCGGGCAGCGTGACGATGAAGACGGTGCCCAGCACCGCGCCCAGCACGGAGCCCAGGCCGCCGACGATGATGATGGCCAGCGCCTCGATGGAGAGCAGGAAGGGGAACGCCTCGACGCTGACGATGCTCAGGTACATGCCCATGATGGCACCGGCCAGGCCGGTGAGCGCGGCGCTGATGAGGAAGGCCAGCAGCTTGTAGCGCACCAGGTTGATGCCCATGGTGCGCGCGGCGATGTCGTTGTCGCGCAGAGCCACCAGCGCACGCCCCAGCACCGATCGGCGCAGGTTGAGCGTGACCAGCACGGCCAGCGTGCACATCACCAGGCAGAACCAGTAGAAGGCGCGGTCGCTGGAGAGGTCGAAGCCGAACATCGTCGGCCGCATCACCATGATGCCGCGCCCCGCGCCGGTGAACTTGCCGCCGGCCAGGATGGCGGTGGCCACAATGTGGCTGAACGCCAGCGTGGTGATCGCCAGGTACAGGCCGTGCAGGCGCAGCGAGGGCAGGCCCACCAGCAGGCCGAAGAAGGCCGGCACCACCGCCGCCGCCAGCAGCGCCAGCTCGGGCGGCAGGCCCAGGCGCGTGACGCCAATGGCATACGAATACGCGCCCAGCATCAGGAAGCCCACGTGGCCGAGCGAGATCAGGCCCGCGAACCCGGTGAGGACCGTCAGCCCCAGCACCCCGATCAGGGTGAACAGGATGATGGTCACGTGCGAGAGCGCAAAGTTGCCGAGCAGGAAGGGGGCCGCCACCAGCGCCACCATCAGGACCGCGACCCAGGCCTTCACCACGGGCGAGTCCGTGAGGACGACCAGCCCGCTGTAGTGCTCCTTGAAATATCCGCTGCGCATCAGACTCTTTCGATTCGTTTTTCGCCAAACAGCCCGAAGGGCCGCACCATGAGCACCACAAGGATCAGCATGAAGCCCGCGATTTCCTTGAGCGAACTCGACAGGTAGCCACCCGTCATGTTTTCGAGCACGCCGATGATCAGACCGCTCACGCCCGAGCCCAGCACCGAGTCGAAGCCGCCCAGCACGGTGGCCGGGAAGGCCTTGAGGCCGAGTTCGTAGATGGTCGGCGTGAGGCCGTAGATCACCGCGAACAGCGCGCCGGCCAGGCCCGCCAGCGCCGAAGCCGAGGCCCAGGCCACGGCCTGCACGCGCGCGGTGGACACGCCCATGAGGCGCGCCGTCTTCTCGTCGGCGGCCACGGCGCGCATCGCCACGCCGAAGCGGCTGTGGCCGAGGAAGTACCAGAAGCCCGCCACCGCCAGCACCAGGGCCGCGAGCACACCGAGCTGGCTCACGCGCAGGCCGATGCCGGCCATGTTCACGATCTCGTCCGCGCCCGCCACCTCGAACTTGTGCGGCGAAGCGCCCCAGACGATGGTGACGATGGAGCGCAGCACCACCGCCAGGCCCACGGTGACCAGCACCACCGAGAGCACCGGCTCGCCCAGCATGGGCCGCATGATCAGGCGCTCGCACAGCAGCCCCAGCAACGCGCCGACCACGATGGCCAGCGCGACCGTGGCCAGGCTGCCTGTGCCCAGCGTGGTCGCCAGGGACCAGGTGATGTAGGCGCTGAGCATGCCCATCTCGCCCTGGGCGAAGTTGACGATGCCGGTCGCCTTGTAGATGACGGCAAAGCCCATCGCCACCAGACCGTAGATCGCCCCGACCGCGAGGCCGGAGACGAGCAGTTCAATGAAGTAGTTCATGGCGCGCTCCCATAGATGATCTCGAGCTCGCGAGCGAACTTCTTGTTGATGAGTCCCCGGCGCACCTTCTGCGTCGCGGTGAGCTCGCCGTCGTCGTGGTCGAGCTCCTTTTCCAGCAGCACGAACTTGCGCACGTTCTCCACCCGGGCGAAGCGCGAATTGACCTCGTCGATCACGCCCTGCACCAGCTCGATGACCTCGGGCAGCAGGGTGAGCGACTTGTAGGTCGTGTACTGCAGGTCGCGCTCGGCGGCCCAGCGGCCGACGGTGTCGAAGTCGATCTGCACCAGACCACCCAGGAACTTGCGGCCTTCGCCGACCACGATGGCTTCGCGCACGAAGGGGCTGTCCTTGATCGCGTTCTCGATCTCCGAGGGCGCGATGTTCTTGCCGCCGCTGGTGATGATGATGGCCTTCTTGCGGTCCACCACCGCGATCTCGCCGTCGCCGTGTTGCTCCACGATGTCGCCGGTGGCGATCCAGCCATCGGCCGAGAGGATGTCTTTGGTCCCCTTCTCGTCGAACAGGTAGCCGGTGAACACGCCGGGCGAGCGCACGAAGACTTCGTTGTCCTCGCCCAGGCGCCACTCCACGCCTTCCATGGCCGGGCCGCAGCTGCCGCGAATGAACGGCCGCCCGGGCACCTGCACGAAGGCCAGCCCGCCGGCCTCGGTGAGGCCGTAGCCCTGCCCCACCGGCAGGCCGATGATGTCGAAGAACTTGAGCGTCTCGGGCGACACCGAGGCCCCGCCGCACATGCGGGTGTGGGTGCGGTTCAGCCCCATGTGGCGCTGCATGTTGCGGAACAGCAGCACGTACCAGAGGCCGAATTCCAGCCGGTCGCCCAGGCCCTTGAGGTGGCCGTGTTCGGCCCGCCGGTCCGACAGCGCGCGCCCGCGCTTCATGCCCAGGCGGTAGAGCCAGCGCTGCGCGCGCCCGCTGTCCTTCATGCGGAACTCGAAGCCCTGCTGCAGCTTTTCCCAGATGCGCGGCACGCCCAGGAAGAAGGTGGGGCCGATCTCGCGGATGTTGGTGGCCACGGTGTCCACCGATTCCGCGAAGTTGACGCAGCCGCCCGAGATCAGGTGCTGCACCGTCGAGTAGGTGCGCTCGGCCACGTGGCACAGCGGCAGGTAACACACGGACTCGAACGGCTTGCCGGTCATCTGGCGCGCCACCATGTAGGCGTAGGCACCGTAGACGAAGTTGCGGTGCGTGAGCATCGCGCCCTTGGGCGGGCCGGTGGTGCCGGAGGTGTAGACGAGGATGTTCACGTCGTCGGGCACCAGCGCGTCGATCCGGCCGTCCAGCCGCTGTTCGGCCAGCGGGTCTTCGGCCACCAGCTGGTCGCCCAGGTCGAGCAGGTGCTGGAAGGCGTGCGGGCGGCCCGGCTCGTAGCGGCGCAGGCCTTTCATGTCGACGCAGAAGATGTGCTGCAGGTGCGGCAGGCCAGGGCCTTCGCGCAGGGCGTCGAGCACCTTGTCGGTCTGTTCCTGGTCGCCCGTCACCGCCAGCCTGGCCTGGCAGTGGCCGGCGATGTACTGCACCTCGGCCCAGGGGTTGGTGGGGTAGATGCCGACCACCTGCACGCCGATCATCTGCGCGCCCAGGTCGGCGTAGAACCACTCGGGCACGTCTTCGGCCGCGATGATGATGCGGTCGCCGCGCTGCAGGCCGAGCTTGGTCAGGCCGTGCGCCACGCGGCGCGCGGTCTGGTAGTACTCGAGCCAGGTGCGGCCCTGCCAGATGCCGTGGATCTTCTCGCGCAGCGCCACCTGCGCGCCGCGCTCCTGCGCCTGCAGGCGCAGCAGGCCGGGCATGGTGGCCTCGCCGCGGATCAGTCGGGTGTGGTCAAGCATGCGCCGCCTCCCCGCCCAGGTAGGCCTGCAGCACCGCCGGGTTGGCGGCCACCTCGGCCGGTGTACCCTCCGCGATCAGCATGCCGAAGTCCAGCACGTAGACCCGGTCGGACAGGTCCATCACCACCTGCATGTCGTGTTCGATCATGAGCACCGAAATTCCGAATTCGTCCCGGATGTCGAGCGTGAAACGCGCGATGTCCTCTTTCTCTTCGCGGTTCATGCCCGCGACGATCTCATCCAGCAGCAGCAGGCGCGGCTCGCAGGCCAGCGCCCGCCCGAGCTCCACGCGCTTTTGCTGGCCATACGCCAGTTGCGAGACCGGCTTGTCGCGCAGCTCCTCGATTTCGAGGAACTCGATGATTTCCTCGACCTTGCGCCGCGCCGCGATCTCCTCGCGGCGGGGCCGGCCCCAGAACATCAGCGACTCCAGCACCGTGTAGTTGAAGTGCACATGGCGGCCGGTGAGCAGGTTCTCCACCACCGTGCCGTGCTTGAACAGCGCCAGGTTCTGGAAGGTGCGGCCGATGCCGGCGCGCGCGTACTCGGACGAGCGCAGGCGCGCCGTGTCCTGGCCCTGGAAGAACACCTGGCCCGCGCTCAGGTCGAGCACGCCGCTGATGAGGTTGAAGGTGGTGGTCTTGCCGGCGCCGTTGGGGCCGATGAGGCTGACGATCTCGCCCGGCATCACCTTCAGGCTGACGTTGTTGACCGCGGTCACGCCGCCGAATTTTTTGGTCGCACCGCGCACATCGAGAATGGGATCGCTCATGACAGCCACCTTTTGCGGCGCTTGTAGTGTTTGACATCGCGCATGCTGGTGCGGCCCTGGGCCGCGCTCAGGCCGAGGTAGAACTCGCGCACGTCGGCGTTGCGGCGCAGGGCCTCGCTGGTGCCGTCGAGCACCACGCGGCCGTTTTCCATGATGTAGGCGTAGTCGGCAATCGCCAGCGCCCGGGTGGCGTTCTGCTCCACCAGCAGGATGGTCAGGCCGTTCTGGTCGCGCAGCGTCTCGATGGCCGAGAAGATCTCGGAGACGATCAGCGGCGCCAGGCCCAGCGAAGGTTCGTCCAGCGCGAGCACCTTGGGCCGGCTCATGAGCGCGCGGCCGATGGCCACCATCTGCTGCTCGCCGCCCGAGAGGTAGCCCGCGATCACACTGCGCTTTTCCAGCAGGCGCGGGAACAGGCGGAACACGTTGTCGCGCTCCTCGTCCAGCACCTGCCGGCTCTGCAGGTGCGCGCCCACCAGCAGGTTCTCTTCCACTGTGAGCGTGGCGAACAGGCGCCGGCCTTCGGGCACCTGCACCAGGCCACGGCGCACGATCTCGGGCGCGGCGGCTTTCTCGATGTGCTGACCGAACAGCTGGATCGAGCCCTTCTCGATCTCGCCGTCTTCGGCGTCGAGCACGGCCGAGACGGCCTTGAGCACGGTGGACTTGCCGGCCCCGTTGGAGCCGAGCAGCGCCACGATCTGGCCGGCCTGCACTTCGAGCGAGACGTCGCGCACCGCCTCGATGGCGCCGCCATAGACGATCTGGATGTTGTGAACCGCCAGCACGGGGGCCTGGGCGGGCGCCGTCCCGGTCGGGGGGGCGGCGGCGGTGGGAGGAAGGGACATGGGGCGGTGGGTCGTTGCGGTGTCGGTCAACGCGCTTCGGATTTGATAATTAGTCCGTTGCGTCGGTCTTTGATTGTGGCGATTATGTTGGCGCGGCCAGCTGCACGGTCTAGGACAAACCCTAGGCC
>JAGOCV010000083.1 GCA_017998575.1 Burkholderiaceae bacterium | reverse complement strand
CTCCAGATGGGGCGGATCCTGTCTGGCAACCACACGCTGATTTCCTCGGCGTTTCCCGGGGAGGCGCACGTGCTCCCTGTTTCCCTTCCTTCTCTTCACTCCAAGGAGATTTCGGCATGACCCGTTTCAACCTCGCTTCCCTGCGCAACGCCGGCACGACTCGTCGCCAGCGCGGCATCTCGCTGCTGGAGCTGATCGCCGGCCTGGCGATCATCGCGATCATCATCATCGGCGCGCTCGCCCTCATCAGCCAGGCCGATGCGTCGGCCCGCTCGACCGAAATGCTGCGCGGCGTCTCGGGTATCCAGGCCAGCGTGATCGGCCTGGGCAAAAGCCGTGGCAGCTTCGGCGGCGGTTCAGCGGGAGACGACCTGACCGCCGCCATGATCCGGGCGAAGGCCATCCCCGACAACTGGGTCAAGGGCTCGGGTAGCACAGCCACCATCCGCCACAGCTATGGCGGCGAGGTCACCCTCAAGGGCTATGACATCGAATACAGGCTGACACTCAGCGCCGTGCCGGCCGAGGCCTGCATCCGGCTGATTGCAGAGCAGGCGGGCTCGGGCTGGAACCAGGTGAAGGTCGGCTCGGACACGACCGTCACCTTCCCGGCCACGCTGGGCGCTGCCAACACCGCATGCAGCACGAGCTCCAACTCAATGGTGTTCGTCGGCCTGTTGATGTAAGGCCACCATGCTTGCTGTTGTCCTCGCTGCCGTGGCTTTCATGATCTGGACCTTCCAGTCCATCGTGATGGTGCCCGAACGTGCCCTGCCCACGGCGGGCGAGGCCGACGCGGCCAGCTTCCTGCACTACCACCAGGCGGCCGCCGACTGGGCCGCGCGCACCAGCGCCGCCTCGGGCTCGGCCGCCAGCCTCGAGCTGCCGGCGGGCGATGCCCCCCGGACCGACTGGGGGCACCTGGTGGTGGAAGGCCGGCTCTACAGCTTCACGCAGGCCACGTATACCGTCACACCGGGCTTCCTGGCCGCCGTGGCCGGCGCGGGTGGGAGAGCCTGCCGGCGCCCGGCCGACGACTCGGCACTGCTGCGCTGCACCTGGGGTGACATGCCGTTGCCTTCGTCGCTGCTGACCGATGTGGCGGCCGGCGCTGTCGTCATGGCCGGAGGCTGAGCATGGCCATGACACCGTTGCTCAGCGTGTTCGCACTGCTGCTGCTGATGTTGCTCATGGCCACCGCCGGCGCCCTGGCGCTGGCACGGGTACTCGTCACGCCGGCGCGCGCGAGTGCGTCGCAAGGCGGCGACAGACTGCAGCGGTGGCGACCGGCAGCCTGCGCCCATTGCCTGGCACCAGCCTCGGCAGCGCAGTGGCTGGCGCCGCTGTGGTCTTTGCGCCGCTCAGGGCCTGCACGCGGTGCGGGCACCTGTGCACGGTGCGGGGGGCAGCCGCCCCGGGCCGTGGTGCTGTTCGTGGCCGCGCTGCCATTCGCTCTGCTGCTGAGTCTGGCGGGCGCGGGTGCGACGCCGGGGGCAGTCGGCTGGATGCTTTTCCACGGCCTGCTGCTCTGGCTGGCCCTGGCCGACTCGGCCGGTCCGCATGCGGCTCGACTCGACGCACAACGCCGCACCCATGCGATCCAGATCGCTGCCCTGGCGGGCATCGTGCCGGGCGTGGCGATGGCTGCGCAGCCCTGGGTGGCCGCGGCCGGCGCCGCCGGAGGCGGCGGTGCGATCTGGCTGGCCGGCCTGGCCCAGGCACGCTGGCGGCAAGACGCCGGCGGGCAGGGCACTTCGACCGAGGCGCTGGCCTTCGCCCTGGTGGGCGCCTGGCTGGGCTGGCGCGCACTGCCGTCCGTGATGCTGCTCAGCGCCGCATTGCTGGTGCTGTTGTCATGGCTCGCGCGCGGACGCCGCGCTCCTTGGGCCCACCGCATTTCCTGGCTGCCCGCCCTGGCGGCAGCGACTTTCATCCACGAGGCCTCTCACCATGTCTTTCCCGCCTGACACCTCAAGACCCCGGCCGCAGCGCGGCCTGATCCTTCTGGAAGTCGTGCTGGCCCTGGCGGTGGCCGCCACCGTCATCATGGGGCTGATCCAGCTGCAGGACGAGCAGGACCGCCGCTCGCGCGCCACCGTGGCCGCCCAGCAGGCGCTGACCGTCGGGCAGGCGATGCAGAGCTACATCAATGACCAGTACGCCACGCTGCTCACCCAGGCCTCGGCCACGCAGCCGGCGCTCATCACCGTGCCCGATCTGGTGACGGCAGGCTACCTGCCTGCCGGCACCAACGCCCGCGACACCTACGGCCTCACGCTGTGCACGCTGGTCGTTGCGATGCCCGGTGCGGTGTCGTCGCGGCTGCAGGGGCTGATGGTGGCCGAGAGCGATACCGCGCCCCTGCTGTCGGATGTGGACCTGGCGCGCGTGAGCAACGCCATCGGCAGCGCCGGCGGCGCCGTCTACAGCCAGGTCGGTGCCGATGCCGGCACGGCGGTGCACGGCGTCAACGACGGGTGGAACGTGCTCGTGTCGAGCGCCTTCTCGGCCGCCAACCATCGCGGCCTGCGTTGCGACGGCAGCAGCGGCGCGGTGGCATTGGCGCAGGGCCGCTACATGGTGGCGCTCTGGCATGGCCGGACCTTCAACAACGAAGACGTGCTGTATTCCAAGGCCGTGCCCGGCCGTGCCGACCTCAACACCATGAAGACGGCGCTGGGCCTGTTCGTGGACAACAGCGGCTCGGCCACGCGCGCGGCCTACGGCAACGACTGCACCCAGAGCGGCCACGTCGCGGCCGATGCGAACGGCCAGATGCTCACCTGCCGAGCCGATAGCGCGGGCGCGCTGCGCTGGGGCAACACCTATTTCGTGGACCCCTCCGGAACGATCCGTTTCGGCGCCGCCTGCACGATGAACGGCGCCTACGCGGCCGACTCGTCGGGCCTGCCCCTGGTCTGCCGTGGCGGGCTGTGGGGTGTCTATCACTATGTGGACACGGCCGGCTCGGCGGGCGTGGCGTTCGGCCAGCCCTGCGGCATGACGGGTGCCTCGGCGGCCGACGCCAGCGGGGTGCCACTGGCGTGCCGCAACGGCATCTGGACCTTCGGCATGCCCAGCAGCAGCTCGGTGGTGGCCGACGGCACCTGCTCGGTCGATGGCAGCATGGCCAGCGATGCGGCGAGCCGCCCCTTCAGTTGCCAGCAGGGTAAGTGGGTGGCGTTCAACAAGCCGCAGCAGACGCAGACCAAGGTCTTCGACACACCCGGTGTCCATTACTGGACGGTGCCGGCCGGTGTGACCGAGGTGATGGTCACCCTGGCGGGCGGTGGGGAGTCGGCGGGTTACTCCGGGCCGGGCCCGGCGCAAAACAAGGACGGGACGCGCTACGAAGTGGAGATGTTTCCCGGTGGCTCCGGCGGCTTCTTCCTGGATCGGCCAGTAACGGTCGTGCCGGGCAGCCGGCTGACTCTGACGGTCGGCAGGGGAGGAGCGGAACAGAAGAAAAAAGTCACCGCTGGGAATCGCGGCAGAACCAGCAGCGTGGTAGGCACGGGTGTGGACCTCTCGTGCACCGGCGGAGGGTCTGACGACCCCTGGGCCGGCATCGCCGGAACCTGCAACGTCCAGCCGTCGACCGGCATCTACGGTGCCTGGCAGAAGAAGGAAGGCAGCGGCCTTCCTGGCGGCCAGACGCCGATCGGCTACGGCACTGGTGGCACGGCCGAACGATGCTGGGGTGAGGAGTGCGAGAAAGATCTGGGTCCGACGTGGGGTGGGAACGGCCTCCCCGGAACCGGTGGCGTCGTGATGCTGCGCTGGAAGGAATGACATGCTTGCCCCGCAGCAACTGATCGCCCCCTTGCTGATCCTTGCAGCCCCGGCGATGGCCGCGCCACCGGAGCCGCCGCCCCATCCCGCCGACTGCATCACCGCCGCGGCCGTGCACCATCAGGTCTCGCCCTACATCCTGCGCGCCATCGCCTGGCAGGAAAGCCGCCTCAACCCGGCGGCCGTGAACCGCAACACCAATGGCAGCGTCGACTACGGCGCCATGCAGATCAACTCGATCCACCTCAAGCGACTGGCCGCATGGGGTGTCGATGAACGCCGGCTCATGGAGCCCTGCGTGAGCGCCTATGTGGGCGCCTGGCTGTTGCGCGAGCAGTTCGAGCGCTACGGCATGACGTGGCGTGCGGTGGGCGCCTATCACTCCCGCACGCCCGTGCACAACGCCCGCTACGCCGCAGGCGTGCGGCGCACCCTGCAACGCTGGGGCGTGCAACTGCAACTGGCCGACTGACACCACCGATCCCGCCACCTGGTCCCAAGGAGCCTCACCATGATGCAACGTTCCCCTCAACTGCCAACCCCCGACGACGCCGAACGCCCGCCGCGGCGCATGCTCACGGCTGTGCTGTGGCTGCTGCCCTTGTTGCTGGGCGCGGCTGCGATCGCCTGGAGCGGCTGGCAGGGCCTGCAGGCGGTGCAACTGCTGCGCGGCCTCACCGACGCACGCGAAGCCATGCGCGCGCTCTACGACAGCCGGGAAGGCTACGGATTGCCGGACGGTGCCAAGGCCGCCGCCTGGACGGCGCAGGGCGCCGGAGCGCATTGGCAGACAGAGCGGCCCGGCCTGCTGCGGCACGACTTCGGCGTGGCACTGTCGGTGCGGCCCCAGCGCGCAAGCTTCGAGCTGGAGCTGGACCAGCTTCCGGCGGCGCAGTGCCGGCTGCTGCTGCGACTGCTGGACGGCAATTGGGGGCGCATTCGCCTCGACGGGCGCGAGGTGCTGCCGGCTGCCGGCCTGATCGAGGCCGGCACGCAATGCGGCTGGCTGCGCCCGAGCCGCATGAGCCTGAGCGCCGACTGAGCGCCGGGCGAATCGCGCAGGCCAAAAAAAACCCGGCAGGTGCCGGGTGTCGCATGGGCCGTGATCAGGCTTACTCGATCTTCGCCTTCTCACGCAGATCCTTCTGGAACTGCGCCATCTTCTGCTGCTGCAGCTGCTGGGCGATCTGCGGCTTGACGTCGTCGAAGGCCGGCAGTTGCGCTTCGCGCACGTCGTCCAGGCGGATGACGTGCCAGCCGAACTGGGACTTCACCGGGGCCTGCGTGAGCTCGCCCTTCTTGAGCTTGATCAGCGCTTCGGTGAACTCGGTCACGTAGGCATTGGCCGGGGCCCAGTCGAGGTCGCCACCGTTGGCGCCCGATCCGGGATCCTTGGATTGCTTCTTGGCGATGTCCTCGAACTTCACGCCCTTCTTGAGCTGGGCGATGATGGTCTTGGCTTCGTCTTCCTTCTCGACCAGGATGTGGCGGGCCTTGTATTCCTTGCCGCTGTTGGCCGCGACGAACTTGTCGTACTCGGCCTTGGCTTCGGCATCCGTCACCGGGTGCTTGGCGGCGTAGTCGGTGAACAGGGTGCGAATCAGGATCTGCTGGCGCGCCAGTTCCATCTGCGACTTGTAGTCGTCGGTGGCGTCGAGCCCGGCCTTCTGCGCTTCCTGCATGAACACTTCGCGCAGGATGACTTCCTCGCGCAACTGGTCCTGCATTTCGGGCGGCACGGGGCGGCCGGCGGCAGCCATCTGGGCCGACAGCGCGTCCATGCGGGCCTTGGGCACGGGCTTGCCGTTCACGATGGCGACGTTCTGCGCGAGCGCCGGCAGGGCGGCTGCGAGCGTGACAGCGGCAGCAATGTTCAGAAACACTCTTTTCATGGAATTCCCTTTGGAGAGATGGGCGTCACGGGCGGGCCGTGGGCAGTGAGGACGATTCGTTGAGGTTGGCAGGTGCCTGCGCCGGTGGCAGGACCTCGATCGCGATGGCGTGGACACCCTGGTCGATGTACGAACGAAGCGCATCATACACAAGGCGATGCTGCGCCACGCGGGGCTTTCCGGCGAATAGCGGCGAGTCGATCCGCACCCGGAAATGGGTACCGGAACCCAGCCCGTTGGCGCCCGCGTGGCCTGCATGCAGGCCACTTTCGTCGATGACTTCGAGACGGCTCGGGGCCAGTGCGGCGCGCAGCGCCTGGGCGAGTTGTTCGTGCGAGGGGACGGCGGCCGCGGCGGTCATGGCGCTGCGTCGGACTTCGAGGATTTGCCGGCACTGTCGTCCTGCATGTAGCGCCCCAGGTAGAGCGCCTGCCCGACGATGAACACCAGCATCAGCCCCAGCCCGCCGAACAGCTTGAAGTTGACCCAGGTGTCGGTCTCGAAGCTGTAGGCCACCCAGAGGTTGACGAAGCCCATGACGGTGAAGAAGCCGATCCAGCTCCAGTTCATGGCACGCCAGGCGGCATCGGGCAGCTCCATCTGCGCGCCCATGAGCGACTTGAGCAGGTTCTTGCGCCACACCAGCTGCGCCACCAGCAATGCACCGCCGAACAGCCAGTACAGCACGGTGGGCTTCCATTTGATGAAGGTGTCGTTGTGCGCCACGATGGTGGCGCCGCCAAACAGCACGATCACCGCCAGGCTGACCCATTGCATCGGCTCGGTCTTGCCTGTCTTCAGCCGCATCAGCCCCAGCGTGGCGATGGTGGCGACGATGGCCACGCCCGTGGCCACGTAGATGTCCCAGACCTTGAACGCGACGAAGAACAGCGCGATGGGAAAGAAATCGATCAGCAGTTTCATTCTTGGGGCTTGAAGTCCAGAGAGGCGGAATTCATGCAGTATCGCAGCCCGGTCGGCTCGGGCCCGTCGGGAAACACGTGGCCCAGATGGGCATCGCAGCGTGCGCAGACGGTCTCGACGCGCACCATGCCGTGGCTGGTGTCGCGGATCTCGCGGATGGCGCCGGGCTCGGCCGCCTCCCAGAAGCTGGGCCAGCCGCAACCCGCGTCGAACTTGGTGTCCGAATCGAACAGCTTGGCGCCGCAGCAGATGCAGTGGTAGCTGCCGTCGGCCCAGACGGCGTTGAAGCGGCCGGTGAACGGGCGCTCGGTGGCGGCGTGGCGCGTGACTTCGAAGGCCAGCGGCTCGGCGCCTTTCTCGGCCAGCAGGGCACGCCATTCGGCGTCGGTCTTGTCGATCGGGTTCATGAAGAGCAGCTGATCTCGATGGTGGATGCCCAGTCGGGCGGGAAGCCGGCCAGCGCGTCGTGCGCGGGATGCTCGTCGAAAGGGGCTTCGAGCACGGCCTGCAGGCGTTGGAGTGCGGAGAAGTCGCCGAGTTTCGCGGCCCGGATGGCTTCCTCGCCCAGGTGGTTACGCAGCACGTATTTGGGGTTGGCGGCCAGCATCGCAAGCCCGGCCTGCGGGCGGTCGGCACCGGCCAGGCGTGCGTCGAGCCGCTCCAGCCAGGCGCGGGCAGCGGCGGCGTCCGCGAACAGGTCGATGACCGGACCGTCGGACACGCCCGTGCCCGTGCTGCCCGCCACGTGATGCGACAGGCGCCGCCAGAACAGCGTGTAGTCGGTGCGCCCGGCGGCCAGCAGGCGCAGCGTGTCCTCGACCAGCGCGCGGTCGCCGTCCTGCTCGGGCTGGCCGGCCAGGCCCAGCTTGGCGCGCAGGGCTTCGTTCAGCGCGGCAGGGAAGGCCTCGCGGTAGGGCTCGAGCGCGGCCAGGGCCAGCGCATGCGCCGGCTCGCCCTCGCCGATGAGCGGCAGCAGCGCCTGACCCAGGCAGAACAGGTTCCAGTAGGCGATGTTGGGCTGCCGGTTGTAGGCATAGCGGCCCTGCGTGTCGCTGTGGTTGCAGATGTGGTCGGGGTCGAACCCGTCGAGGAACTGGAACGGCCCGTAGTCGATGGTGAGCCCCAGGATGCTCATGTTGTCGGTGTTCATCACGCCGTGGCAGAAGCCGACGGCCTGCCATTGCGCCATCAGCCGCGCCGTGCGCAGCGCCACGGCCTCCAGCAGCGCGGCATAGGCGTTGCCGCCCAGGCGGGCCGTGCCCGGGCCGTCGCGGCACTCGGGGTAATACCGGTCGATCACGTAGTCGGCCAGCGCCCGCAACTCTTCGAAGCGGTCTGCATAGGCGAAATGCTCGAAGTGGCCGAAGCGCACGAAGCTGGGCGCCACCCGGGTGACGACGGCGGCGGTTTCCACCTCTTCGCGGCGCACCGGCTGCGGCGACGCCGTGAGCGCCAGCGCGCGCGTGGTCGCAATGCCCAGCCCGTGCATCGCCTCGCTGGCCAGGAATTCGCGGATCGACGAGCGCAGCACGGCGCGGCCATCGCCCATGCGCGAGTAGGGCGTGGGGCCGGCGCCCTTGAGCTGGATCTCGTGTCCGCCCGCCGTCTCTCCCAGCAGCAGCGCGCGGCCGTCTCCCAGCTGGCCGGCCCACACGCCGAACTGGTGGCCGCTGTACACCGTGGCCATCGGGTCGGCGCCTTCGGGCACGCGGTTGCCGGCGAAGATCTCGAGCGCTTCGGCGGACCGCAGCCAGGCCTCGTCCAGCCCCAGTTGCCGGGTCATGGCGCGGCTGTGCGCCACCCACTGCGGCGAGGGCAGGGGGCGCGGCGGCAGGCGGGTGAAGAAGGCATCGCCCAGCCGGGCGAAGCCCGCGCGCCAGACCAGCGCCTGGGCGCCGGCGGAGGGCGGTGGGGAAGAGAGCTTTTCGGTTTCGCGCGCGAGCGTGGCTGGCATGGGAGGGATTGTCCCGCACATGACTCGGCCCACCGGGATTGAGGGCATTCCCGCATCGCCCACGCCGCGGGTGCGGGCAATACTGCGGCGGGACCCGCCGTGGCGCTGCGCCGTGCGGCGGGTCCGTTCTACCCCAAGCGACCGAAGGAGTACCGCATGCTGGGCTTGATGCAGCACCAACCCCTGTTGATTTCCACCCTGATCGAATTCGCCGAACGCCACCATGGCGACGGCGAGATCGTTTCGCGCCGCGTGGAGGGCGACATCCACCGCTACACCTGGCGCGACGTCGCAGCGCGCTCGCGCCGCCTGGCGCGTGCGCTCGATGGCGAGAAGCTCGCGTCGGGCGAACGCGTGGCCACCATCGCCTGGAACGGCTACCGCCACCTCGAGCTGTACTTCGGCGTCTCCGGCTCGGGCCGCGTGCTGCACACCATCAACCCGCGCCTGCACCCCGAGCAGATCGCCTGGATCGTCGGGCACGCCGAAGACCGCGTGCTGTGCTTCGACATGAGCTTCCTGCCCATCGTGCAGGCCGTGCATGCCAAGTGCCACACGGTGCGCAAATGGGTCGCCCTGTGCGACGCCGACAAGCTGCCGGCCGACAGCGGCATCCCGGGCCTGGTCAGCTACGAGGCCTGGATCGGCGCGCAGCCCGACAGCTACGACTGGCCCGAACTCGACGAGAACACCGCCTCGAGCATGTGCTACACCAGCGGCACCACGGGCAACCCCAAGGCCGCGCTCTACAGCCACCGCTCGACCACGCTGCACGCCTATGCGGCGGCGCTGCCCGACGTGATGAACCTGTCGGCGCGCGATTCGGTGCTGCCGGTGGTGCCGATGTTCCACGTCAACGCCTGGGGCATTCCGTATTCGGCCGCGCTCACCGGCTGCAAGCTGGTGTTTCCGGGCCCGGCGCTCGACGGCAAGTCGGTGTACGAGCTGATCGAGGCCGAGGGCGTGACCTACGCCGCGGGCGTGCCCACGGTCTGGCAGATGCTGCTGGGTCACATGAAGCCGGCCGGCCTCCAGTTCAGCAAACTCAACCGCACGGTGATCGGCGGGTCGGCCTGCCCGCCGGCCATGATCAGCGCCTTCCAGGACGACTATGGCGTGCAGGTGCTGCATGCCTGGGGCATGACCGAGATGAGCCCGCTGGGCACGCTGTGCACGCTCAAGAACAAGCACCTGGCGCTGCCGCCCGAGCAGCAGATGAAGATCCGCCTCAAGCAGGGCCGCGCGATCTACGGCGTGGACATGAAGATCGTCGGTGACGACGGGACGGAGCTGCCCTGGGACGGCAAGGCTTTCGGCGATCTCTACGTCAAGGGCCCGTGGGTGGTGCGCGAGTACTTCAAGGGCGAGGGCGGCGATCCGCTGGTGGACGGCTGGTTCCCCACGGGCGACGTGGCCACCATCGACGCCGACGGCTACATGCAGATCACCGATCGCAGCAAGGACGTGATCAAGTCCGGCGGCGAATGGATCAGCTCCATCGACATCGAGAACATCGCCATGGCCCACCCGGCCGTGGCCATGGCCGCCTGCGTGGGCATGCCGCACCCCAAGTGGGACGAACGCCCCGTGGTGGCCGTGGTGAAGAAGCCCGGTGCCGAGGTGTCGAAGGACGAGTTGCTCGACTTCTACAAGACCAAGACGGTGGCCAAGTGGCAGGTGCCCGACGACGTGATCTTCGTCGACGCCATCCCGCTGGGTGCCACCGGCAAGATGCTCAAGACGAAGCTGCGCGAGCAGCTCAGGGACTACCGGCTGCCCGGTACATCCTGAAATTGCGCCGGCCGCCGTCGCCTGCGGCAGTCACGCAGGCGATAGCGGATGCGGGCATTCCCTGAACGCACCGCCGGGCCAAAGCCGCTACGCTGCCCACGTTCCATAAATTCTTACAGGCAAGGAGACAAGTCCATGAAAGTCGTCATCAAGTCCGTGGCCATCGCAACCTTTGCGTTGTGCGCCTCCGGTGCCTTCGCCCAGAAGGGCGAAACCGTGAAGATGGTGCGCATCGACGCACTGACCGGCCTTCTCGGCCCCGTCGGCACCAGCCAGATGAAGGGCTACCAGTTCTTCGCCGACAAGTTCAGCGGCGCCGGCAACCCGGCCGGCGTGAAGTTCGAGATGACCTTCATCGACAACAAGCTCTCCCCGGCCGAAAGCCTGAACGCGCTCAAGGCCGCCATCGATCAGGGCGTGCGCTACATCGTGCAGGGCAACGGCTCTTCTGTCGCACTGGCGCTGGCCGATGCGGTGGAAAAGCACAACGCGCGCAACCCCGGCAAGGAAGTGCTGTACCTCAACGACTCGGCCGTCGATCCCGATCTGACCAACAGCAAGTGCAGCTACTGGCACTTCCGCTTCGACGCCGACACCTCGATGAAGATCGAGGCCATGTCCAGCTTCATGAAGGATCAGCCCGACATCAAGAACGTCTACATCCTGGGCCAGAACTATTCGCACGGCGTCCAGGTGGCCAAGTACACCAAGGAAGCGCTGGCCCGCAAGCGCCCCGACGTCAAGATCGTCGGCGAAGACCTGCACCCGCTGGCGCAGGTGCGCGACTTCGCGCCCTACATCGCCAAGATCAAGGCCGCTGGCGCCGACACGGTGGTGACCGGCAACTGGGGCTCCGACCTTTCGCTGCTGCTCAAGGCCGCCAACGAGGGCGGCTACACCGGCAAGTTCTTCACCTACTACACCGGCGTCACGGGCGCGCCCGCCGCGCTGGGCCAGAACGGCGCCGGCCGGGTCTACCAGGTGGCCTACAACCACTACAACATGGGCGGCCAGATGGACAAGTGGATGACCGAGTTCAACCAGAAGTACAACGACGACTTCTACACCGGCGCCACCATCCGCATCTTCGAATTCCTGGGCGCAGCCATGGCCAAGGCCAAGTCGACCGACCCGGTGAAGGTGGCCGCGGCGATGGAGGGCCTCAAGGTCAACAGCTTCAACGGCGAGGTCGAGATGCGCCGCACCGACCACCAGCTGCAGCAGCCGCTGTACGTGTCAGTCTGGCAGAAGGCCGACAAGAAGTACCCCTACAGCCCCGAGAAGACGGGCATGACGCTGGCGCCCGTCAAGGAGTACCCGAACTACGTGTCGAGCACGCCCACCAGCTGCCAGATGAAGCGCCCGGGCTGATAGGCTCGGCGCCGTAGTCCCTGGAGCCCGCACGGGTCTGCCGTCGCGGGCTTCTTCATTTCTCAAGGTCAAGGAATTCAGGCAAGGCAATGGAGCAATTCATCATCTCGATGCTCAACGGGGTGAGCTATGGCCTGCTGCTGTTCATGCTGAGCTCGGGGCTCACGCTGATCTTCAGCATGATGGGCGTGCTCAACTTCGCACACGCGAGCTTCTACATGCTGGGGGCCTATCTGGGCTACACCATCTCGAAGTTCGTCGGCTTCTGGCCCGCGCTGGTGCTGGCGCCGCTGGCCGTCGGCCTGCTGGGGGCGTTGTTCGAGCGCCTGTCGCTGCGCAAGGTGCACAAGTACGGCCACGTGCCCGAGCTGCTGGTGACCTTCGGCCTCTCCTACGTGATCGTCGAGCTGGTGCAGCTCATCTGGGGCCGCGTGGCCGTCAGCTTTCCGCCGCCCGAGGTGCTGCGCGGGCCGGCCTTCACCCTGATCAACCATTCGGTGGACGGCATCAGCGTGCTGTGGGGCGCCGCGCCCGAGGCGGCCTGCCGCAGCGCCGACGCCGCCGTGCGCATCGCCTGCTCGCCGTTCCCGGCCACGCGCGGCTTCATGATGCTGATCGCGCTGGTCATGCTGTTCACGGTGTGGCTGCTGCTCACGCGCACGCGCATCGGCCTGGTGATCCAGGCCGCGCTCACGCACCCCGAAGCCGTGGAGACGCTGGGCCACAACGTGCCGCGCGTGTTCATGATGGTGTTCGGTGCCGGCACGGCGCTGGCCGGGCTGGCCGGCGTCATCGGCGGCAGCACCTTCCTCACCGAGCCTTCGATGGCCGCCACTGTCGGGTCGGTGATCTTCGTGGTGGTGGTGGTGGGCGGCATGGGCTCGCTCTCGGGCGCGTTCCTCGCTTCGCTGCTGATCGGCGTGATCCAGACCTTTGCCGTGGCGTTCGACTATTCGGTGGGCTCCGTGCTCACGCTGCTGGGCATCCAGGGCGAGGCGCTGCACGGCAACACGCTGGTGCGGCTCACGCTGTCGCAGGTGGCGCCGGTGCTGCCCTACCTGTTCCTGGTTCTGATTCTGATCTTCCGGCCGCGTGGCCTGATGGGCACGCGCGAGGGCTGATGCGATGACGAAGAGCCACTACGAATTCAAGCCGCTCAACGTCGGCCGCTGGATCATCTGGAGCCTGTTCGCGCTGGTGCTGCTGGTGGCGCCGCAGCTGTTCACCAGCGGGCTGTCGATCACGATGCTCTCGCAGATGGGCATCGCGATCATCGCCTGCCTGTCCTACAACATCCTGCTGGGGCAGGGCGGCATGCTGAGCTTCGGCCACGCCGTCTACACGGGGCTGGGCAGCTTCTTCGCCATTCATGCGCTCAACTCGGTCTCGGGCGGCACGCTGCCGATTCCCGTGTCGCTGGTGCCACTGGTGGGCGGCATCGCGGGCCTGGGCTGCGCGGCACTGCTGGGCTGGGTGACCACGCGCCGCTCGGGCACCACCTTCGCGATGATCACGCTGGGCATCGGCGAGCTCGTGTTCGCCATGTCGCTGATGATTCCCGAGTTCTTCGGCGGCGAGGGCGGCGTGAGCGGCGACCGCGTAGTGGGCAAGGGCTTCTTCGGCATCACCTTCGGTCCGGCCGTGCAGGTGTACTACCTGATCGCCGTCTACACCTTCGTCTGCGTGGCGCTGATGTTCGCCTTCACGCGCACGCCGCTGGGCCGCATGCTCAACGCCGTGCGCGACAACGCCGAGCGCGTGGAGTTCGTG
>JAGOCV010000082.1 GCA_017998575.1 Burkholderiaceae bacterium | reverse complement strand
GCTCATCGCTGCCGCGGCGGCCACGGCGGCGCCGCTGGGCGGCTCGGCCCCGCTGGCCGCGTTGCTGGGGGGCATGCTGCTCAAGCAACTCAATCCGCGCCCGTGGTCGTGGCCGCGCCAGCTGGGCACGGCCTCCACGCTGCTGACCATGCTGATGTTCGTGCTGGTCTCCACCGTCGCCGCGCAGGCCGACTGGAGCGTGCCCGTCACCGGCGTCGTGCTAGCGGTCATCGCCGCGCGCGCCGTCGCCAAGATCGTGGGCGTGGCATTGGCCAATCCCGGCAGCGGCGCCAGCTGGAAGCAGGCGCTCTGGACGGGCTGCGCCATGTCGCCCATGTCGTCGGTGGCGCTGCTGATCGCCTCGCAGTTCGCGGCCTCCGCGCCCGTGCTGGGGGCCGAGATCGCCCGCATCGCACTGCCCATCATCCTGCTGATGGAGGTGCTGGGCGCGGCCATCGCCACCTTCGCGCTGTACCGCGCGGGCGAGAGCTCGCGGCCCTGGCAGGTGGCGCCGCTGCCCGCCACTTCCGGAGGAGACGTCCGTGAGCCTTGAACCGTTCCAGCAATCGAAGGCGCTGTCGCTGGGCGTCGAGCTCGAGTTGCAGCTGCTCAACACGCACGACTTCGACCTCGCGCCCTACGCCGAGGACATGCTGCGCCTGCTCGAGAAGGTGCCGCTGCCCGGCAGCATCGTGCCCGAGATGACTTCGGCCATGATCGAGATCTCCACCGGCGTGTGCCAGTCGTCGTCGGAGGTGCTGGGCGAGCTCACGCAGATCCGCGACGCGCTGGTGAAGGCCGCCGACAAGCTCAACATCGCGGTGGCCGGCGGCGGCACGCATCCGTTCCAGCAGTGGCACGAGCGGCGCATCTACGACAAGCCGCGTTTTCGCGAGCTGTCGGAGCTGTACGGCTACCTCTCCAAGCAATTCACCATCTTCGGCCAGCACGTTCACATCGGCTGCCCCAGCGCGGACGAAGCGCTGCTCATGCTGCACCGCATGTCGCGCTACATCCCGCACTTCATCGCGCTGTCGGCCTCCAGCCCCTACGTGCAGGGCCAGGACACGGCGTTCGATTCGGCGCGGCTCAATTCGGTGTTCGCCTTTCCGCTCTCGGGCCGCGCGCCCTTCGCGCTGTCGTGGAGCGAGTTCGAGCAGTACTTCCTCAAGATGACGCGCACCGGCGTCGTCAAAAGCATGAAGGACTTTTACTGGGACATCCGTCCCAAACCCGAATACGGCACGATCGAGATCCGCGTATTCGACACGCCGCTCACGGTGGAGCGCGCGGCCGCGCTGGCCGGCTACGTGCAGTCGCTGGGTGCGTGGTTCCTGCGCGCGCAGCCCTTCATGCCCGACGAGGACGACTACCTCGTCTACACCTACAACCGTTTCCAGGCCTGCCGTTTCGGACTGGAGGCCGTCTACGTCGATCCGGCGACCGGCGAGCACCTGCCGCTGCGCGACCACATCCTGCTGACCATGCGCGAGATCGAGCGCGACGCCGAGGTGATGGGCGCTGCTGCCGCCGTGCATCTGTTGCGCGGCAGCGTCGATCGCGCGCACAACGACTCGCGCTGGCTGCGCGAGCAGCAGTACGAAGCGCGCCTTCTCGCGGAAGTCAGCCGCCAGTCTGCGCTGAAGTTCCGCGGCAGTGTCTGAGGGTGCCGCCTCATGGAGGGCGTTAAGCTTGGCCGATGGGTGAATTCGATCTCATCGCTCGTCATTTCAAGCGCCCTGTGAAGCACGCCGTGCTCGGCGGCGGCGACGACTGCGCGCTGATCGCGCCCACGGCCGGCATGCAGCTGGCCATCTCCAGCGACATGCTGGTGGAAGGGCGGCATTTCCTCTCCACCGTCGATCCGGCGCGGCTGGGCCACAAGGCCCTGGCCGTCAACCTGAGCGACCTGGCGGCCTGCGGCGCGCGTCCGGTGGCCTTCACGCTCGCGCTGTCGTTGCCGCGCGCCGACGACGCCTGGCTCGAACGCTTCGCGCAGGGGCTCTACGCGCTGGCCGACACGCACGGCTGCGAACTCATCGGCGGCGACACCACGCAGGGTCCGCTCAACCTCTGCATCACCGTCTTCGGCGAAGTGCCTGCCGGCCAGGCCCTGCTGCGCAGCGGCGCGCGCGCGGGCGACGACATCTATGTGAGCGGCACGCTGGGCGCGGCACGCGCGGCGCTGGAAGTGTTCCGCGGCACGCTCTCGCTGCCGGAGCCCGCACTGGCCGTGGCGCGCGAGCGCATGGAACAACCCACGCCGCGCGTCGCGCTGGGCCAGGCGCTGCGTGGCATCGCCAGCGCCGCGCTGGACCTGAGCGACGGCCTGCTGGGCGACTTGGGCCATGTGCTGGCGGCCTCGCGCGTGGGGGCGCGCATCGAGGCGGAGCGCGTGCTCGGCTGCTTCGGCCTGCGCGACGCGGGCCCGCTGCCCGCGCTCGGCGAGTCACAGCGGCTCGAATGCGTGATGGCCGGCGGCGACGACTACGAGCTGGCTTTCACGGCGCCGCCGCAGGCGCGTGCTGCCGTGGAAGCCGCCGCACGTGCGGCCAGCACCCCGGTGCAACGCATCGGCCGCATCGAGGCCGAAGCAGGCCTGCGCGTGGTGCAGGCCGATGGCACGCCGCTCGCGCAGCGCTTCCAGTCGTTCGACCACTTCGCCTGAAGCACTGGCGACGGCGGCCGGCCGCGCCGTCAGGCCGCGGCGCGGGCCCCGCGCCGGCCCTGCTGGGTCTGCCCGCCGTAACCCCAGTCGGTGGCCGGCACCTCGCGCACGATCACGTAGCTCGCGGCTTCCAGCGGGCCGCCATGTCCCAGCTGGCGTTCGAGCTCGGCATGCGCGGCGCGCACGAACTCGGCCTTCTCGGCGGCGGTGTTGGTGCCGGCGGTGATGTGGATTTCGAGTTGCGCCGTGGGACGCTGCACGTCCTGGCCGCCGACGTACCAGCGCGCGGCCGGCAGGTCGTCGATGGTGACGGCCGTGACGTCGGCCTGCTTGTGCAACACGTGCTCGGTGATCCGCGTCAGGGCCTGTGCCAGCGCCGGGTAGCGTTCGGGGTTTTGCAGCGGCGCAACGCGCAGGTTGAGGACGGGCATGGCGTGTGTCTCCTGTCGATTCAGTGTCCGGTCGTCCCTGCAGAGGGCATGCCCTGAATCTAGTGGCTTGCTCCCGCTCGCGAAACGCTGCTGCGGGCAAATGGGTTTTGCAGGAAGCGCAAAACCAGACCGCAGCCGCTACCATCGCCGTCATGCGCGAACTGGCTTTCGACGACCTGCAACTGTTCACCCGCGTGGCCGAATGCGGTTCGCTGTCGGTGGTGGCACGCGAGCGCGAGGCGCCGGTGAGCCGCATCTCGCGCGCGCTCAACCGTATCGAGGCCGCCTGCGGCGTGCGGCTGCTCTACCGCAGCACGCATGGCCTGTCGCTCACGCCCGAGGGCGAGACCTTCCTCGACTACTGCCAGCGCATGGCCGGCACCTATGCCGACCTGGAAACCGAATTCACCGGGCGCGCGCACGAGGTAGGCGGTCTGGTGCGCGTGGCCGTGAGCCCCTCGATGGCGCACTACCTCATCGTGCCGAGCCTCGCCGGCCTGAGCGAGCGGCATCCGCGGCTGCAGGTGGACATCCAGGCCGAGGACCGGCTGGTCGACATGGTGCGCGAAGGCGTGGACATCGCCATCCGCACGGGCTCGGTGCAGGACGATTCGGTGGTGGCCCGGCGCATCGGCGTGCACACGCGGCGCCTGTACGCGACGCCGGGCTACCTGCGCCGCTTCGGCATGCCGCGCCATCCGGACGAGCTCGAAGGCCACCGCCTCATCACCAACAGTGCGGCGCTGCACCTCAACCGCTGGCCCTGGATCATCGACGGCGTGGCGGTGGAGCGGCCCATGCGCGGGCTGTACCGCGCGGCCTCCACCGGCGTGATGATGTCGATGGTGCTGGAGGGCCTGGGCATCTGCCGCTGCAACGATCTGGTCACGCGTCCGCTGCAGGCGCAGGGCCTGCTCGTGCCGGTGCTCGAATCGTTCACCGATCCGCAGGAGTTCCCGGTGTATGCCGTGATGCCGCCACAACGCGACCGCCTGCCACGCGTGCGCGCCTGCCTGGACTGGTGGACCGAGTACTTTGGCAAGATGGAGCCTCCCGCACCGGGGCCGAGCCCATGACCGCAACCGATTCCTCCGCACCCTCTTCTTCTCCTGCCGACGCACCGCCGCGCCTGGGCCTGGCCTTCCTGTTCGCCCATCCCGCGCACGCCATCGCGCTGGGGTTGGGCTCGGGCCTGGCACGGCTGGCACCCGGCACCAGCGGCACGCTGTGGGCCTGGGCCACCTTCGTCATCTGGCAGCGCTTCGTGCCTGCCGCGCAGTTCGATGCGTGGACGGCGGCGGTGCTCGCGGTGTCGCTGCCGCTGGGCTGGTGGGCCTGCACCGTGACCGCGCGCCACATGAACGTGGCCGACCCCGGCCAGATCGTCTGGGACGAGATCGTCGCGTTCTGGCTGGTGCTGTGGCTCATCGTGCCGGTCGGTTTCTTCGGGCAGCTCGCGGCCTTCCTGCTGTTCCGCTATTTCGATGCCGCCAAGCCCGGCCCGGTGCGCTGGGCCGATTCGCTGTTCAAGGGCTTCGGCGCGCGCGGCGGCTTCGGCATCCTGTTCGACGACCTGGTGGCCGCGTTCTGCACGCTGCTGGTCATCGCGTTGTGGCGCTGGGTGTGGTGACGCGCATGGCGACGGACGATGTCGTGCGTGCGCTGGCCGATGCGCTACTGGCGCGCGGCTGGATGATGGTCACGGCCGAGAGCTGCACCGGCGGGCTGATCGCCGGCGCCTGCACCGACCTGGCGGGGTCGAGCGCGTGGTTCGACCGTGGCTTCGTCACCTATTCCAACGAGGCCAAGACCGACCTGGTGGGCGTGCCGGCTGCGCTCATCGCGCTGAACGGCGCCGTGAGCGAGCCGGTGGCGCGCGCCATGGCCAGCGGCGCGCTGGCGCGCTCGCGCGCGCAGGTGGCGGTGGCGGTCACCGGCGTGGCCGGGCCCACGGGCGGCAGCGCAGAAAAGCCGGTGGGAACGGTGTGGTTCGGCTTCGCCACGCCGGCGGGCGTGCACACCGGGCTCATGCGTTTCGATGGCGATCGCGCGGCGGTGCGATCCGCCACCGTGGCCCATGCGCTGGCCGGCCTGCTGGCGCGCGTGCGCGACTGAGCAGGCGCTCAGGCGGCGCGGCTTTCGCCCAGCCGCTCGATGCAGTCGGCCATCCAGTCGTCGGGCAGTACCGGCAACGCGCTCGCGGGCAGCGGTTCCACGCGCCAGGCGTCACCTTCGGCCTGCACCCGCGCCGGCTGGCCGCGCCAGAGTTGCCAGGCCAGCCAGGCCACGCTGGCCGCGCCGGGGGTTTCGCGCGTCGGCGCCTCGAGCGGCCAGGTGAACACCCGGCGGTCGGTCACCACCAGGCTCGATCCCTCCACGCGCGCCGCGCCCGGCAGCGCCTGTGCCAGCGCGGCCAGGGTGTCGGTCGTGTCGGCGCCGCTGCCGAAAGCGGGCTCCCAGCGCGCCAGCAACTGGCCGATGGCGATGGCGCGCTGTGCCTCCAGCTGGGCCAGGTCGGCGTGGTCAAGCGCATGCCAGTCGATGCTCGGTGCACCGCTGCCCACCTGCAGCGCCGTGTCGAGATAGGCGTAGAGCGCGGGCGCGAACCCGGGACGCACGAAGCCCGCGGCCGCCACGGCCAGATGGCTCACGCGCTGCGACAGCAGTTGCTGCTGCTGCACGAGCATCTTCTCGCGCAGCAGGCCATCGCGCTCGTTGCGCAGCGTGGCGAGTTCGAGCGCGTTGCGCAGGTCGGCCTTGAGGATGTCGATGTCCCAGGGCTTGGTGACGTAGCGGTAGATCTCGCCGCTGTTGATGGCCTCGATGGCCTCGCCCAGTTCGGAGTACGCCGTCGTCAACATGCGCACGATGCCCGGGTGGTGCTCGCGCGCGTGCCGCAGCAGCTCATTGCCGTGCGCGCCGGGCATGCGTTGATCCGAGATCAGCACGGCGATGCGGCCGGCATGCTCGGTCAGCAGCGCGCGGCCTTCGTCCACCGAGCCGGCGGTGAGCACGGGTGCGAAAGGGCGGACCAGGCGCTCGAAATACTTCAGCGCCATGGCCTCGTCGTCGACGTAGAGGATGGTGTCGGGTCGGATCATGTTCGTGCGGAGATAGGGCGCCGGCCGTCAGGCCGGCTGGAAAAGAAGTGACACGGTGCAGCCCTGGCCGGGCACCGATTCGATGGCGATACCGCCGCCCAGCGACTGCAGCACACGCCGGCAGAACAGCAGGCCCATGCCATTGCCGCCGCTGCCGGCGCGCGTGGTGACGGCTTCGCGCGTCAGGCGCTGCAGCAGCTCGGGTTCGATGCCGGGGCCGTTGTCCGACACGCGCAGGCATGGCCGTGGAGTGCCCTGGCCGCCCGCCGCCTGGCGCGAGAGGCTGATGCGCAACTGCGGGTCCGCCTGGCCGCGCAGAGCCTGCAGCGCGTTCTTGGTCAGCGTGCTGATCACCAGGAACAGCAGGTCGCGCTGGCCGGGCAGCGCGAAATCGGCGGCGAGATCGGTAAGCACCCAATCGCGCTCGCCGTCCTCGAACGGATATTCGCGCAGCAGCGCGCCCACCAGATCGGCCGCCGTCACGCCCTGCGCCACCAGGCCCGGGTGGGCCTCGCGCGCCGACTTGACGAAGGTGGAAACCAGCGACTGGCAGTACAGCGCGTTGCGCTCGGCGGCTTCCAGTGCCGACAGCACCTCGCCCGGCCGACCCTCCGAAAAGCGCGCCAGTCCCGGCGTGTCGCCGTCGGGTTGATGGCGTTCGCGCAGCGCGTTCATGTAGCCGCGCACGGTGGTCAGCGGCGTGTTGAGCTCGTGCGCGAGGAAGCCCAGCGTCTCGCGCACGGCCAGAGCGCGGCCTTCGTGCAGGGCCTGTGCCAGTGCCTGCGAGCGGTGGCGGGCCAGCGCTTCGCGCAGGGCCTCGCGTGTCTGCCCCGGATCGAGCGGCTTCTCGAGGATGCGGAACACCTGGCCCTGGTTGACGGCGGCGATCGCCATGTCTTTCTCGGCGTACGCCGTGACCAGCAGGCGCACGATCGCGCGGTGCTCGCGTTGCGCCTGCGCCATCAGGTCCAGGCCGTTGCGCCCCGGCATGCGGTAGTCGGCCGCCAGCACCGCGATGTCGGCGCCGGGCTGGGTCAGCCGCAGCAGCGCTTCCGCCACGCTGGGCGCCGTGACGATGCGGAACTCGTCGGAGAAGGCGCGCTGGAACCACTTGCAGGCCTGCGGCTCGTCGTCCACGTAGAGGATGGTTTCGGCCTGGGCATAGGCGGGCACGGCGTTCATGAGGCGTCTCCCCGGTCGTTGGTTGCGCCGCCTGCGTTGGCCAGCGCGAGATCGAGTTCGAATTCCGTCCAGGCGCCGGGCTCGCTGGCCACACGCAGCTCGCCGCCGTGGCGCTGCACGATGGCATAGCTGACCGATAGCCCCAGGCCCAGCCCCTGCCCGACGTCGCGCGTGGTGAAGAACGGGTCGAACACGCGCGTGATGTGCTCGGGCGCGATGCCGGTGCCGTTGTCGCGCACGGCCAGGTGCAGGCGGCCGTCCTGCGCGCGGCCGTGCACCGTGATCCGGGGCTCGGCGCGGCCCGACTTCTGCAGCGCCAGCGCGGCGTTGGAGAACAGGTTGATCAACACACCGATGAGGCCGGGCTCGTCGCCCACCACGTGGGTGTCCATCGGCAGGTCCACGTCGAACCGCACGCCCTTGAGCTCATGGCCGGCCAGGCGGCGGGCCGAGTCGACGGCCTTCTCCAGCACGAACACGCGCGCGGGGTTTTCGCCGGGCTTCTGGTAGGCGAAGGTCTTGAGGTCGGAGACGATGTTCTGCACGCGCTGCATGCCTTCGCGCGCATCGACGAGGCTCTCGTTGAGATCGGCGCTGGCCTTGGCCGCCGGGTCGGCCAGCGCCATGTTGAGCGCCATCATGCTGTAGTTGACCGGGTTGTTGACCTCGTGCAGCAGGCCGGCCGACAGAGTGCCGAGCGCCGCCATCTTTTCCTGCTGGATCATGTGGCCCTTGACCTCGGCCAGCGCGGCATTGGTCTGCCGCAGGTCGTCGTTGGCGCGCTCCACCGCCTGCTTGAGCTGCCACGATTGCCGCCGCCAGCGCCCGCTGTACACCGCGATCACGGCGCACACCACGGCATAGAACAGCAGGAAGAGCATGTTGCCCGCCAGCGTGCTGGGCCGCTCGACGCCGGCCGGCGACAGCAGGCAGGCCGCCACGTAGGCCAGCACGGTGCCCAGGCCGAAGACGATGGCTTCCAGCAGCGTGAGCGGCAGGAAGAAGCCGATGCCGCTGAGCGCGAAGGTCAGGCCCACGAAGTAGATGGACTGCTCACCCTCGGTGCGGCCGATCATCCAGCAGATGGCCAGCTGCGGCACGCACAGCCAGAAGTAGGTGAGCCACTGCAGGCGCCGGCGGCCCCACTCGAAGGCGTAGCTCAGCAGTACGGCGCCGATGATGCATGACGCCAGGATGCGCACCAGCGCGAACTCGGCCAGGCGGTCCGGGTAGAACGCCAGATCGAGCCCGACGCCGCCGAGCATCAACACGATGGTGACGACGAAGGTGGCGCGGCTGTAGAACAGCAGGTACTGCTGCTGCTCGGCCTGCCAGCCGGGCTCGTGGCCGCGTCGCGTGGCGTTCATGGGGCCGGGCCGCTGCGCGGCGACACGGTCGCCTCGAGGAACACGTTGACGCCGGTGGCATCGGTCCAGGTGCGCGCGTCTCGCAGGCCCTCGGGCAGCACGGCCAGCAGCCCGCCCTCGTCGCGGTAGATGAGGTACCACTCGAGGAAGTGCTCCATCCACAGCCGCTCGGGGTTGGCCGCATGCACGTTGGTCACCAGGATGGCCGCGCCGTCACGGCAGCGCGAGACGAAGTAGGCGATCAGCCGGTTGCAGACCTTGTCGCTCAGATAGTCGAACAGGCCCGCGCAGTAGACGAAGTCGAAGCTCTCGGGCGTGGCCGGCCCGCGCGCGCGCGACGCGCGCTTGAGCAGCTGGTTCACCGATTCGTGCTGCAGCGTCAGGTGCAGCTCGTGGCCGGCCGCGCGGGCGGCGGCCTCCAGCTGCGTGCGGGTGTATTCCAGCGTCTCCTCGCTGAAATCCACCAGCGTGAAGTCGAGCCAGCGCGTCAGCGGCGTGGTCTGCAGCAGCCGCACGATCTCCACCGCCGGGCCGCAGCCCACGTTGAGCACGCGCATCGGCCGCCCGGCGGCTTCGCCCTGGCGCGCCAGCTGTACCAGCCGCTCGACCAGGATGTCGATGCGGTTGCGGTGGGCCTGCGCGACACCGGCCTGCAGGAACATGTAGTTGACGAGCTGGAAGTAGGTGCTCGGCCCCTGGCGCGGATCGCCCAGGATCTGGTTGACCATCTCGTAGTCGCCCGCATAGCCCAGCGGTTTGGCGTAAGTGCGCCACACGAAGGGGGCGCGCAGGATCAGCGGATGGATGGCGGCCTGAGCGAAGCTGCGGTGCATCACCGCCAGCTCGGGCTCGACGGCCAGCGCCTCGCCCTCGAACCATTGCAGGTAGTCGCGGCCCTTGTGCAGCAGCGGCGCGGCCAGCTCCATGAAGATGTCCTCGCGGATGCGGCCGCTGCTCTCGCGCGGCAGGGCCGACACCACGTCGGCCTGGTCGACCCAGCGCGTGATCTCGGAGAAGTAGGCGCGCATCTCGCTGACCACCACCTGGTAGTCGCGCCGCACGCGGAAGCGCTGCGTCCAGTCCTCCACGAAGCGCGTGGCCTCGCGCATCACGTTGCCGGGCTCGCGGCCCATGGTGGCCAGCTCGTTCCATTCGTCGGTGAGCGTGACCGAGGCCACCGCCATCAGGCCGGTGTTGACCAGGCTGACCACGACCGCCTTGCCCTCGTACACGCGCTGGTCGCCCGCGCGCACCACCAGCTCGCTCAGCACTTCGCTGATCTGGACGATGGAGTAGGGGTTGTAGATTTCCATCACCAGCGCGCGGCGCTGCAGGCTGGTGAGCGTGCCGCGCACCGGGTCGCCCTGGCTGTTGCGGAAAGTGATGACCGGATCGATCTGACGGATGGACTGCACTGGAAGGATGGTGTTCGCGGATCGGTACGACGACGATGGCAGGGCCGGGCGCGCCGTGCCCGCCGCGGCCTCGCCGCCTGCTGCACTGTGCCTTTCGCGTTCCTTCCGGTACCCCGCCCTGTTCGCGGCATTGTAGGCACGCTCGCGCGTCATCACACGATTGGGCTAGCATGCGGCGACCCACACCCTACCCACGGGCGCGGCCCCGGCGCGCTCCCTCCACGACATGATCGCCCTGCTCGAATCGCTTTATCCGGTGCGCTACACCGCCTTCGGACTCGCCATCGCGGGGGCCGTGGTGAGTCTGATGGGGGCGCTGGCACTGCAGTGGCCCTGGTGGCCCGTGCCGGTTTTTCTGGTGCTGGTGCTGCGCGGCATCTTCGACCTGCGGCAGTTGCGCCACTCGGTGCTGCGCAACTACCCGCTGATCGGGCACCTGCGCTTCCTGCTCGAGTACATCCGCCCCGAGCTGCGGCAGTACTTCATCGAGGGTGACACCGAGGCCGCGCCGTTCTCGCGCGCGCAGCGCTCCCTGGTCTACCAGCGTGCCAAGGGCGAGCCCGACAACCGCCCGTTCGGCACGCAACTGGACGTGGGGGCCGACGGCTACGAGTGGATCAACCATTCCATGCAACCCACGCGCCTGGCGTCGCACGACTTCCGCGTCACCATCGGCGCCGGCCGCGCGCAGCCCTACGACGCGAGCGTGTTCAACATCTCGGCGATGAGCTTCGGCGCGCTCTCGGCCAACGCCATCCTCGCCCTCAATGCCGGCGCACGGCGCGGCCACTTCGCGCACGACACGGGAGAGGGCTCGATCTCGGTGCACCACCGTGCCAATGGCGGCGACCTGATCTGGGAGATCGGCTCGGGCTACTTCGGCTGCCGCAACGAGGACGGCAGCTTCAGCGAGGAACGCTTCATCGCCAACGCTACCGAGCCGCAGGTGAAGATGATCGAGCTCAAGATGAGCCAGGGCGCCAAGCCCGGCCACGGCGGGGTGCTGCCCGGGCCCAAGGTGACGCCCGAGATCGCCGCCGCGCGCGGCGTGCCCGTGGGCGTGGACTGCATTTCGCCCTCGTCGCACAGCGCGTTCTCCACGCCGGTGGAGATGATGCATTTCATCGACCGGCTGCGGAACCTCTCGGGCGGCAAGCCGACCGGCTTCAAGTTCTGCGTCGGCCATCCCTGGGAATGGTTCGCCATCGTCAAGGCCATGCTGGAGACGGGCATCGTGCCCGACTTCATCGTGGTCGACGGGGCCGAGGGCGGCACCGGCGCCGCTCCCGTCGAATTCAGCGATCACGTGGGGGCGCCGCTGCAGGAAGGACTGGTGCTGGTGCACAACACGCTGGTGGGTGTGGGCCTGCGCGAGCGCATCATGATCGGCGCGGCGGGCAAGGTCATCACCGCGTTCGACATCGCGCGGCTGATGGCGCTGGGCGCCGACTGGTGCAATGCCGGGCGCGGTTTCATGATGGCGCTGGGCTGCATCCAGGCGCAAAGCTGTCACACCGGCCATTGCCCCACGGGCGTGACGACGCAGGATCCGCAGCGCCAGAAGGCGCTGGTGGTGCCCGACAAGGCCGAACGCGTGTTCCACTTCCACCAGAGCACGCTGCATGCGCTGCAGGAGCTGGTGCAGGCCGCCGGCCTCTCGCACCCGCGCGACATCACGGCCCACCACATCGTGCGCCGCATCGACGACACCGAGGTGCGCCTGCTCTCCAACCTCATCATGCAGGTGGCCCCCGGCGCGCTGCTGGGCCCGCTGGACGACCTGCACAAGGTCTTCAGCTTCTACTGGCCCCAGGCCAGCGCCCACAGCTTCCGCGCCGCCGTGGATCCGCACCGCACGCCCGTCCTGGCCGAGGCTGCCTGAGGCCATATGCGGCCGTGTGCGGCCTGCTGCCGATAATCGGCCGATGATCCTGTTGCCCTCGCGCGAGCCCGACTACGCCGCATTCCTGCGCGACACTCTGCCGCGCCAGGCCGCGTCGATGGCGCCGCACGTCGCCTACGGGCGGCGGGTCTGGCTCAAGAAGGCCGGCCCGCGCAACCCGCGCTGGCGCTATGCGGTGATGGGCGCGATCGCCGGGCTCGCGCGGCTCGAGATGCTGCGCCCGGTCATGAACCTGGGCGGCGCCGCCGCCATTGCACACGAGGCGCGCCGCCTGCGCGAACTGGCCGCGCTGGGCCTGCGCGTGCCGACGGTGCTGGCCGAAAGTCCGCACGGCCTGCTGATCGATGATCTGGGCCAGGGCCAGCCCGTGGGAACCCTGCTGGGCCACGTCTCGCAAGCCGCGCTGCGCAATGGCGACGAGGCGCTGGCGCAATGGCAGCGCGGCCTCGATGCGATCGCGCTCGTGCACGCACGCGGCAGCTACCTGAGCCAGGCCTTCGCGCGCAACCTCGTGGCCTGCCCCGATGGCGTGATCGGCTACATCGATTTCGAAGACGACCCTGGCGCCACGATCGATCTCACGCATTGCCAGGCGCGCGACTGGCTGAGCTACCTGCACTCGACCGCGCTCTATGTGCAGGGCGATCCGGATGTGCGCGCTGCGGCCCGGGCGCGCTGGCAGGCGGTGATCGCCGCCGATGGTCCGGCCGTGGCCGAAGCGGTGGCGCAGGCGGCGTCGCGCATGGGCTGGCTTCGGCACCTCCCCTCGGGCGCGCATTGGGGCACGGACGTGCGGCGGCTGCGGGCGGCGGTGCAGTTCCTGCGCGGCTGAACCAGATCAGTCGAGCGTGCGGCGCATCGCGAAGCGCCGCAGCACCACCCCACGCCGTACGACCTGCTGCTCTTCTTGCACCGCGAAGCCCTGGCGTTCGAAGAAGGGGCGCGCGACCAGGCTGGCCTCGGTCCGCAGCGTGCGCGTGCCCTGCGCGCGGCAATGCGTTTCGAAGGCCTGATACAGCGCTGCCGCCACGCCACGGCGTGCAAAGCCCGGCGCGGTGAACAGCAGGTCGAGGTGGCCGTCGACCGTGCCGCCGAGAAAACCGGCCATGCGTCGATGGCCGTGGTCGTCTTCGGCCTCGACCAGCCACAGCTGCAGCCCGGCGAAGCGCTCGCGCCAGCCAGCGTAGTCCGGGGTCACAGGCGCCCAGGCGTCGCGCTGCGCCGCGTCGTAGTGGCTGGCCGCAACCTCGCGCACCGACGCGGTGAACACGTCGGCCAGCTGATCGAAGTCAGCCGGCGTGGCGCTGCGCGGCCGGTTCATGCGGCAGCCAGCGGGGCGGGCCAGGCCGTATACAGCGAGACGCCCAGCGTCGCCAGCCGCCGGCGCATGCACAGCACGGCCGCGTCCTTGGACAGCAGCAGGGCGCGATGTGCGACGGCGAGGTCG
>JAGOCV010000364.1 GCA_017998575.1 Burkholderiaceae bacterium | reverse complement strand
GCTCAGGCCCGACTGGAAGCCCTCCAGGCACAGCTTCTCGAACAGCCGCCGGTCGTCGCCGACCGGAAAGCCCCATTCGCGGTCGTGGTAGGCCACGTATTCCGGTGTCGCCACGCACCAGCGGCAGCGTGGCCGGCCGTCGGGGCCGGGCAGGCTCGAGGCGTTCATGCGTGTTCCTTCTCTGGAAGTGATGGCAGGCCGGTCTGCGGTGCGCCGCGCTCAGTCATGGCGCGCGGACACCTGCCGCAGGCCACGGCTCACCACAAACCACACGGCCACCAGCGCCGCGCTGGTGCCGAACAGGACGAGTGCGCCGCCCTTGGACAGCAGCAGTCCGCCCAGCACGCCGCCCGCGAACAGGCCGACAGATTGCAGTGTGTTGTACAGACCCAGCGCCGCGCCGCGCAGCGAGGGCGGCGCCAGCCGCGACACCAGGCTGGGCTGCGTCGCCTCCAGCACGTTGAAGCCGCAGAAGAAAACGAACAGCAGCAGGCCCAGCGTCCAGAGCCCCGGCGCATGGCCGGCCGTCAGGCCCAGGCCGACTTGCGCCAGGCCCACCAGCCCGATCGCGCCCAGCAGCACGGCGCGCAGGTGGCCGCGCCGCTCCAGCGGGAACACGCCGCCCATGATCACGAACGAGGCCAGCACCGCGGGCAGATAGACCTGCCAGTGCGCCCCGCGCGCCAGGCCCGCCGCCACCAGCATGCCGGGCACGGCCACCCACATGGCCATCTGCACGGTGTGCAGCACGAACACGCCCAGATTCAGTCGCGACAGGTCGGCGTGCGCGAACACGTCGGCCACGCGGCCACGCGATGGCCGTCCGGCAGCGGGATGCGCGGCCTCGGCCGGCACCACGAAGGCCACCACGCCTGCGCCCACCAGCGCGAGCGCGCCGGTCAGACCGAAGATGCCCGCCAGCCCGATGCGCGCCGCCAGCAGCGGCGCCAGCACCAGCGAGAGGGCGAACATCAATCCGATGCTCGCGCCCACCAGGGCCATGGCCTTGGTGCGCACGACATCGCGTGTCTGATCGGCCAGCAGCGCCGTGACGGCTGCCGACACCGCACCCGCACCCTGTAGCGCGCGCGCCACCAGCAGCCCGGTCACGCTGTCGGCCAGCGCGCCCAGCAGACTGCCGAGCGCGAACACCAGCAGGCCGGCGATGATCACGCGCTTGCGACCCAGGCGGTCGGAGGCCAGGCCCAGCGGCATCTGCAGGAAGGCCTGCGTGAGCCCGTAGATGCCCATGGCCAGCCCGACCCGCGCCGGATCGTCGCCGCCCGGGTAGCGCGCGGCCTCCAGCGCGAACACCGGCAGCACCAGGAACAACCCCAGCATGCGCAGCGCGAAGATCGAGGCGAGCGCTGCGCTGGAGCGGCGCTCCAGCGGCGTCATGGCGGGGGATTCGGCGGTGGGAGCGGAAAGCGGATTCATCGGCGCGCGGGCTGACCGGCTGGCTGCGGCAAACCCCGGATTCTCCCGCATCGGCTGTCGTGCAGGCCGCCGGGTGCCTGATCCGCATCAGGAAAGCCGTGCGCGCCGACCCAAGCCCCGCCGCCGGGCGTGGGGACCCCGGCGGGCGTGCGTCCGCGGGTCCGCGCGGGCCTATCATGGTGGGTTTTCCTGCCGGGCCTGCCTCTTGACCACTCCCCACGACGACGCCCCCTACTTCGCGGACGCGCTGCGCCAGCAGCGCATCAGCATCCGCGGCGCACGCACCCACAACCTCAAGGGCGTGGACCTGGACATCCCGCGCAACAAACTGGTGGTGATCACGGGCCTGTCGGGCTCGGGCAAGTCGAGCCTGGCGTTCGACACGCTCTATGCCGAAGGCCAGCGCCGCTACGTGGAGAGCCTGTCGGCCTATGCGCGGCAGTTCCTGCAGCTGATGGACAAGCCCGACGTGGACGTGATCGAGGGCCTGTCGCCCGCGATTTCCATCGAGCAGAAGGCCACCAGCCACAACCCGCGCTCCACCGTGGGCACGGTGACCGAGATCCACGACTACCTGCGCCTGCTGTACGCGCGCGCCGGCACGCCCTACTGCCCCGACCACGACCTGCCCCTGCAGGCGCAGACGGTGAGCCAGATGGTCGACCACGTGCTGGCCCTGCCCGAAGACACCAAACTGATGGTGCTGGCCCCGGTGGCGCGCGAGCGCAAGGGCGAGTTCACCGAACTGTTCGCCGAGATGCAGGCGGCCGGCTACGTGCGCTTCCGCGTGGGCGGCCAGATCGTGGAGTTCGACGAGCTGCCCAAGCTCAGGAAGACCGAGAAGCACGACATCGACGTGGTGATCGATCGCCTGAAAGTGCGCGAGGATGCCAAGCAGCGCCTGGCCGAAAGCTTCGAGGCCGCGTTGCGTTTGGCCAATGGCCGTGCCATCGCGCTGGAGATGGACTCCGGCGCCGAGCATCTCTTCAATTCGAAGTATGCCTGCCCGGTGTGCGGCTACTCGCTGGCCGAGCTGGAGCCGCGCCTGTTCTCGTTCAACTCGCCCGTCGGCGCCTGCCCCACCTGCGACGGCATCGGCTCGCAGGAGTTCTTCGACCCCGAGCGCGTGGTCGCCTTCCCGGAGCTGTCGCTGGCCAGCGGCGCGATCAAGGGCTGGGACCGACGCAACAACTACTACTTCTCGCTGCTCGACAGCGTGGCGAAGCATTACAAGTTCAGCCTCGACGTGCCGTTCGAGGAACTGGCCGAGCCCGTGCGCGCCGTGCTGCTGCACGGCAGCGGCGAGGAAGAGATCAAGTTCAGCTACGTGATGGAATCGGGCGCCTCGGCCGGCCGCAAGGTGGTCAAGCGCCATCCGTTCGAGGGGATCATCCCCAACATGGAACGTCGCTACCGTGAGACCGATTCGGCCATGGTGCGCGACGATCTGGCGCGCTATCGCAGCCTGCAGCCCTGCCGCGACTGCGGCGGCACGCGCCTGAGGCGCGAGGCGCGCTTCGTGCGCATCGGCGAAGGCGCGCAGGCCCGCGCCATCTACGAGATCAGCCACGCCACGCTGCGCGACGCGCAGACCTACTTCGAGCAGCTGTCCATGCACGGCGCCAAGGCCGAGATCGCCGACAAGGTGGTGCGCGAGATCGGCTCGCGCCTGCGCTTTTTGAACGACGTGGGCCTGAACTACCTGAGCCTGGACCGCAGCGCCGAGACGCTCTCGGGCGGCGAGGCACAGCGCATCCGGCTGGCATCGCAGATCGGCAGTGGCCTGACTGGCGTGATGTACGTGCTCGACGAGCCCAGCATCGGCCTGCACCAGCGCGACAACGACCGGCTGATCGCCACGCTGTTCCACCTGCGCGACATCGGCAACAGCGTGCTGGTGGTCGAGCACGACGAGGACATGATCCGCGCTGCCGACCACGTGATCGACATGGGCCCGGGCGCGGGCGTGCATGGCGGCCGCGTGATCGCGCAGGGCACGCCGGCCCAGGTGCAGGCCAGCCCCGAGTCGCTCACCGGCCAGTACATGTCGGGCACGAAGAAGATCGCCGTGCCCGCGCGCCGCAACGC
>JAGOCV010000081.1 GCA_017998575.1 Burkholderiaceae bacterium | reverse complement strand
GCTCTGGACCGAAGGCGAGGCGCTGCTGCGCCGTGCCGACCTGGTCAAGGGCGCCGCCAAGCCCATGTACAACGCCACGATCTGGGAGCGCGCCGTTGCCTGAAGCCCAATCGTCGATCCGGCTGGTGGAGCCCGCCGCCGATGCCGCGGGCGCGGCCGATTCCGCGCGCCGCAACGTCGTGGGCCTGCAGTCGGTCTCCAAGCGCTTCGAATCCTCCACCGGTTCGGTGCAGGCGCTGGAGAACGTGTCGCTCGACATCCGCGCGGGCGAGTTCGTGGCCATCGTGGGGCCCTCGGGCTGCGGCAAGTCCACGCTGCTGCGCATCCTGTGCGATCTGGAGCAGCCCACCCAGGGGCAGGTGCAGTGGGGCCATCACGGCAGCCACTCGCGCCCGCGCCTGGGCGTCGCGTTCCAGGAACACCGCCTGCTGCCCTGGCTCAACATCGAGGACAACGTCTGCCTGCCGCGCCTGATGCAGGGCAAGGCCAGCGCGCAGGACATGGAGCGCGCGCGCAGCCTGTGCAAGCTGGTGGGCCTGAACGGCTTCGAGAAGCGCCGCCCGTCGGAGCTCTCGGGCGGCATGCGCCAGCGCGCCTCGGTGGCGCGTTCGCTGTTCACCAGCCCCGAGCTGCTGCTGCTCGACGAGCCCTTCGGGGCGCTCGACGCGCTCACGCGCGAACAGATCACGGCCGACACCGAACGCATCTGGATGGAGCAGGGCTTCGCCTCGCTGCTGATCACGCACTCGATCAGCGAAGCCGTGCACCTGGCCGACCGCGTGATCGTGATGTCGGCCCGCCCGGGCCGTATCGCGGCCGAGTTCACCATCGACCTGCCGCGCCCGCGCACGCAGGCGCTGGGCTCGCCCGAGTTCGGCCGCCTGTGCGCCGAGATCCGCGCCAAGCTGGAGCTGTGACCCCATGAAGAAAATCGCCATCCAGATCGCCTCCGTGCTGACCTTCTTCCTGCTGTGGAAGGGCTACGTCACGGCCTTCGACGTTTCGCCGCTCGTGCTGCCGCCGCCCGAGGCGGTGGTGGTCGCGCTGTTCAAGCTGCTGGGCGACCGCGAGACCTACTACCACCTGGGCATCACGCTGGCCGAATGCCTGGGCGGCTTCGCCTTCGCCATCGTGTTCGGCACGGTGATCGGTCAGGCCCTGGGCCGCGTGCCGCTGCTCGACACGATCTTCAAGCCGTTCGTGATCGCTCTGCAGGTGACGCCCAAGGTGGCGCTGATCCCGCTGTTCATCCTGTGGTTCGGCTTCGGGCTGGAATCCAAGATCATCGTGTCGGCCGTGCTGGCCTTCTTCCCGGTGTTCGCCAACAGCTACCTGGGCGCCAAGTCGGTCGACCGCGGCCTGGTGGAGGTGTTCCAGGTCGGCCAGGCGCAGCCGCTGCGGCGCTTCCGCCTGCTGGTGATCCCGGCCTCGCTGCCCTTCATCCTGACCGGCATGGAGATGGCCATCGTGCTGGCCATCATCGGCGCCGTGGTGGCCGAGTTCGTGGCCGGCACGCGTGGCCTGGGCTATCTGGCCACCATCAAGCTGCAGGAGCTGGAAGTGGACACGCTGTTCGGCGTGGTGGTGCTGCTGGCGCTGATCGGCTTCTCGCTCTATTTCGCCGTGGGCTCGCTGCGCAAGGTGCTGATCCCCTGGCACGAGTCGGCGGCCCGCACCGACCTGTGATCCCGCTCGACCGGGGCCACCCGGAGCGCTGAACGGCGCGGCCGCCCTCCGGGGTTGCCGCGCCTTTTTCTTTCTCGTTGGACGACATGGATATCGTTTCCTCATTGCGCGCCGTCCTGGGCGACGACAGCGTGCGCACCGGCGAGGGCATCGAGCCGCGCCGCCTGCGCGACTGGGCCATCGCCGCCGAGCCTGGCGTCGTACCCGTGGCGCTGGTGCTGCCACGCGACACGGCCGGCGTGGCCGCCGCGATGCGCGCCTGCCATGCGGCGCGCGTGCCGGTGGTGGTGCAAGGCGGGCTCACGGGCCTGGCCGGCGGTGCGACGCCCGTGCAAGGCTGCGTGCTGCTGTCGCTGGAGCGCATGCGCGCCATCGAGCGCATCGATGCGCTCGACGCCACGTTGACGGCGCAGGCCGGCGTCACCCTGCAGTCCGCGCAGGAGGCCGCACAGGCGGCGGGCTGGCTGCTGCCGCTGGACATCGGCGCGCGCGGCTCGTGCACGCTGGGCGGCAACGTGGCCACCAACGCCGGCGGCAACCGCGTGCTGCGCTACGGCACCACGCGCGACCTGCTGCTGGGCCTGGAGGTGGTGCTGGCCGACGGCACGGTCATCGAATCGCTGGGCCGCATGCAGAAGGACAACGCCGGCTACGACGTGAGGCAGCTCTTCGTGGGCAGCGAGGGCACGCTGGGCGTGGTCACGCGCGTGGTGATGCGGCTCTTTCCGCTGCCGCGCACGACGCAGACCGCACTGTGCGCGGTGGACGGCATCGACGCCGCGGGCGGACTGCTGGGCGCGGCCCGGCGCGCACTGGGCGGGCAACTGTCGGCGTTCGAGTTGATGCTGCCCACCTTCTGGCGGCTGGCCACGGCGTCGGCCTCGCGCGCGCCGCTGGCGGCGGGGCACGGCGCCTATGTGCTCATCGAGGCTTCGGGCTTCGACGAAGCCGCCGACGGCCCGCGCTTCGAGCAATGGCTGCAGGTGCAGATGGAAGCCGGCGTGGTGCGCGACGCCGCGCTGGCGCAATCGCTGCAGGACGCCGCCGGCCTCTGGGCCGTGCGCGAAGCCGGCAGCCATTTCCTGCCCGCGCTGGGCGAGCGCATCGGCTTTGACATCAGCGTGCCGCCCGGCGGCATCGCCGCCTTCGCGGCCGACTGCCTGCCGCGCATCGAATCGCACTGGCCCGGCAGCACGGCCGTGTGCTTCGGCCACATGGCCGATGGCAACCTGCACCTCGTGGTGCGCACGCCCGATGCCGTGCAACCGGTGCACGCGGTGGAATCGATGGTCTATGGCTGCGTGCGCGCGGCCGGCGGATCGGTGGCGGCCGAACACGGCGTGGGCCTGCACCGGCGCGAATGGCTGGCCCACACGCGCACGCCCGAGGCGCTGGCGCTGATGCGGCGCCTCAAGGACATGCTCGATCCGCTGGGGCTGCTCAACCCCGGCAAGGTGCTCTGATGTCGCGGGCCCGCGTTCAGGCGCCCTGCGACGCGGTGGGCGCCACGGGCAGCGCCGACGCCGGCAAGCCGAACGTGCGGTCGAACACCCAGTTGAAGACGAAGGTGTAGACCAGGAAGAACACCAGCAGCGCGGCATCGAACAGCAGCGCCTGCCACAGGCTCACGCCCAGCCACCAGGCGAATACCGGCACCAGGATCGCGGCCAGCCCGCCCTCGAAACCGATGGCATGCGCGATGCGGCGGCGCACGCTGCGGCCACGCACGGCCTGGCGCGATTCCCAGGCCTCGAACGCCGTGTTGTAGCCCAGGTTCCACACGATGGCGATCGCCGAGGCCATCACGGCCAGGATCGTGGACTTGGCCGCGCCCTCCCCCGACAGGCCCGCCAGACCGATGCTCGCGAACAGGATCGCGAACCCTTCGTACAGCGTGACGTACACCACCTTGCGCTTGACACCTTGCACACCCGACTCCATGAAAACCGTTGTCTGGCCAGCGCCCCGGTGGGCTGGCAATGGCTGGACTTTAGGCCAATGAATCTGACGGAAGAAGTCAACTCATTTCAGTTTTACTGATAGATTGGCCCGCATGGCGTTCACCAGCGATTCGGTCCACCTCTTTCTGGCCGTGCTCGACCACGGCTCATTCTCCGGCGCGGCGCGTGCCCTGCGCCGCGTGCCGTCGGCGGTGAGCATGGGCATCGCCCAACTGGAGGCCGAGCTGGCGCTGGCGCTGTTCGACCGCTCGGGCCGCGAGGCGCGCCCGACGCCCGCCGCGCGTGCACTGGAGCCGCAGGCGCGGCTGCTGGCCAGCCAGCTGCGTCAGTTGCAGGCGCAAGCCTTGTCGCTGTCGCAGGGGCTCGAGGACCGGCTGGCGATTGCCATCGCACCCGAGCTGCTCTCGGGCCCGTGGCGCAACCCCGTGGCGGCCATGGCGGCCGAGTACCCGCTGCTGGAGGTCGAGGTGCTGTCCGCGCCGCAGGCCGACGCGCTGGCCCTGCTGCACACCGGCCGCGTTCAACTGGTGCTGGTGTTCGAGCGCCCCAGCCTCGACGGCCGCGAAGGTTTCCAGGAAGTGGGCAGCGAAGCGCTGGTGGCCGTGATGGCGCCGCACCACCCGGCCCTGCTGGCCGCCGGCGATGGCGGCCACCTGCGCGAGGAACACCTCACCGGCACGCGCCAGATCGTCGTGGCCGGACGCGACACCACGCAGCACGATCCGCGCTTCGTGTTCTCGCGCCACATCTGGCGCACCGACAACCCCGTGGCCGCGCTCGCCCTGCTCGAAGCCGGCCTGGGCTGGGGCTGGCTGCCGCGCAGCTTCGTGCGCCCGCAGCTGGCAGCGGGCACGCTGCGCGAGGTGCCGCTGGCCAACCTCACCAACGCGCTTGATCTGTGGGTGGACGTCGTCTGGTCCAAGGAACGCCCGCTCGGCCTGGCCGCGCAGCGGCTGGTGGCGCTGCTGCACGGCGAGCCGGTGCCCGGCACCTGAGATGGCGCGTCAATCCGCCGGGCCGAGCAGGCCCTGCGCTTCCTCGTCGCCGATACGGATCGGCGTGGCGCGCGCCAGCGCCATCCAGACACCGAACGGCAGCGTCATCGCGCGGCGGGGCGCCTGGCGCGCGATGTCGAGCCGCCCGCCCTGCGCCAGCATCACGCCGCATTCGGGCGGAATCTCGTCGGCCGTTCCGATGGGCCGGCCACGCGCATCGCAGCCCAGCACGTACCAGCACTCGCTGGCCATGTCGAGGTAGGCGGCGCGCTTGGCCGGGTTGCGCAGGTCGGACAGCAGGTCGGCGCGGCGCACCTTGATCTCGTGCACCACGGGTTCCACGTAGCGCTCCACCGTGGTGTTGCGGATGGAAAACACGTCGGGCATGGCCATGCACCAGCGCGTGACCGGACCTTCACTTTCGCTGGACGGCGACGGCTCGCATTCGATGCCCAGCGCGGCCGTCTGCTCTGCAGAGAGCGCCAGCGCGTCGGGCACGCGCGCGCGCAGCGACAGCCCCCGCCAGGCGATGCGGCCGGCGCGCGTCATCTCGCGCGCCACGCGTTCCACCAGGTCTTCGTGGGCCGAGCGTGCGGCGCGGTTGGCGCCCAGCGTGTCGGCCAGCAGGCGCAGGCCGGCATCGGTGACGCGCAGGGTTTCGTGCGCGCCGTGCTGCACGCGCTCGAGCAGGCCGGCGGCCAGCAGTTCGATTTCGATAGGGTCCTGCGACGGCCAGCCGGCCGAGCGGTAGATCTCGCGCAGGCGCCGGGCGTGGATGCGGCCGATCATCGCGGCACCCCTGCCCTCGCCTGCGCTCAGGCGGCTTCTCTGTAAAAGCGGTTCGCGCCCAGCGAGCGCGTGGCAAGCGGCGCCACGGCCCCTGCGATGGCGCCGATGTGGTCGGGCGTGGTGCCGCAGCAGCCGCCGACGATGTTGACCAGGCCTTCGGCCGCGAACTCGTGCAGCAGGCGCGCGGTGACGTCGGGCGTCTCGTCGAAGCCGGTCTCGCTCATGGGGTTGGGCAGGCCGGCGTTGGGGTAGCAACTGATGAAGGTATCGGGCGCGGCGCGGTGCAGTTCCTGGATGTACGGACGCATGAGCGCCGCGCCCAGGGCGCAGTTCAGGCCGATGGCCAGCGGCTGCGCATGGCGCACGCTGTGCCAGAAGGCGGTGACGGTCTGGCCCGAGAGGATGCGGCCCGAGGCGTCGGTCACGGTGCCGCTGATCAGGATCGGCAGGCGCTCGCCGCTGGCGGCAAAGAATTCGTCGATGGCGAACAGCGCGGCCTTGGCGTTGAGCGTGTCGAAGATGGTCTCGACCAGCAGCACGTCGCTGCCGCCTTCCACCAGCGCCTGCACCTGTTCGTAGTAGGCCGCGCGCAGGGTCTCGAAGTCGATGTTGCGCGCGCCCGGGTCGTTCACGTCGGGGCTGATGCTGGCCGTCTTGGGCGTGGGGCCGAGGGCGCCGGCCACGTAGCGCGGCTTGCCCGGCGTGCTGAACTTGTCGCAGGCCGCGCGCGCGAGGCGGGCCGATTCGAGGTTCATCTCGCGCGCCAGCGCGGCCATGTCGTAGTCCTCCTGCGCCACCGTGGTGGCGCCGAAGGTGTTGGTCTCGATCAGGTCGGCGCCGGCTGCCAGGTAGCCTTCGTGGATGTCGCGGATGACGTCGGGCCGCGTGAGCGAGAGCAGCTCGTTGTTGCCCTTCACGTCGCGATGGAAGTCCTTGAAGCGCTCGCCGCGGTATTGCTCCTCCGTCAGCTTGAAGCGCTGGATCATCGTGCCCATCGCACCGTCGAGGATGGCGATGCGGCGGGCCAGGATGCCAGGCAGGGCCTGGGCGCGGGTGTAGTTCACGGGCTGCATGCCCCGATTGTAGGAATCGCGCGCAATGCATGCAGTGGCGCGGGCACCTCGGCCCGCCGTGCCCAGTGGCGCATGGCCTCGATATCCGGGGCCAGCAGGCGATCGCGCTCGAGGAAGGCGACGCGCTCGCGGATGCCCGCGATCTCGCATTCGAGCAACGGCGAACTCTTGAAGCCCGATCGCCGCAGCTCGATCCCCTGCACCGCCGCCATGGCCTCGATGCCCACGACGACGGCCGTGTTGTCCACCATGGCAGCCAGTCGGCGCGCGGCATTGGTGGCCATGGACACATGATCCTCCTGGTTGGCCGATGTGGGCAGGCTGTCGACGCTGGCCGGGTGTGCCAGCGACTTGTTCTCAGAGGCCAGCGCCGCCGCCGTCACCTGGGCGATCATGAAGCCGGAGTTGACCCCTCCGTCCTCCACCAGGAAAGCCGGCAGGCCCGAAAGGCCGCTGTCGAGCAGCAGCGCCAGGCGCCGCTCGGCGATGGCCCCGATCTCGGCCACTGCCAGGGCCATGATGTCGGCCGCGAAAGCCACGGGCTCGGCGTGGAAGTTGCCGCCCGAGATGACATCGCCCGTGTCGGCGAACACCAGGGGGTTGTCGGATGCCGCATTCGCCTCGATGACCAGCACGCGGGCGGCGTGCACGAGATTGTCCAGGCACGCGCCCATGACCTGCGGCACGCAACGGATGGAGTAGGGGTCTTGCACACGGCCGCAGTGTTCGTGCGAGGCCACGATCTGGCTGCCTTCGAGCAGCTCGCGCAAGGCACGGGCCACCGCCACCTGGCCGGACTGCCCGCGCGCCGCATGGATGCGGGCATCGAGCGGCTTGACCGACCCCCGGACGGCTTCGAGCGACAGGGCACCCGACACCAGGCCTGAGCAGAACACGTCCGAGGCGCCGAACAACCCCTCCAGCGCCAGCGCATTCGACACCTGCGTGCCGTTGAGCAGCGCCAGCCCCTCCTTCGGGCCGAGCACGAAGGGTTCCCGGCCGATGCGCGCCATGGCCGTACGCCCGTCGATCACCGCGCCGTCCGAAGTGGTGGCGTGCCCTTCACCGATCAGTACGCACGCCAGGTGTGCCAGCGGCGCCAGATCACCCGAGGCCCCGACCGACCCTCTGGAGGGGATCAGCGGCAACAGGCCCGCATTGAACAATTCCAGCAACGCATCGACCAGTTCGGGGCGCACCCCCGAATGGCCTCGTGCCAGGCTCACGGCCTTGGTGGCCAGCACCAGCCGCACCACACCCGGGGACAGGGGTTCGCCGGTGCCGGCACTGTGCGATAGCACGAGGTTGCGCTGCAGTTCGGACAGCCGGCCGGGCGGGATCACGGTTTGCGCCAACTTGCCGAAGCCTGTGTTGATGCCATAGGCCACACCGCCGGTTTCAAGGATGCGATCCACCGCGGCCCGCGATCGGGCCAGCACTGCGCGCGCGGGCTCGTGCAGCGTGAGGGCCAGGCCGCCCGCGTGAATGCGGCGCAGCAGCGCCAGATCGACCTGGCCCGGCACCAGCCGGGCGGAAACGGATGCCGTGCCTGCGGGGACGGATGCGGCGTCCGCAGTGACCGAGACGTTCATGGAAACTCCCTTCTGGATGATTCGTCCATGGTGCGGCGTTCCGCGCCGGCTGTGCGATGGCGGGAGCGAAGCGCCATGCCGGCCGCCCGTGCAGTGCCCGGTGGGGCACGACCGCCGGAGCGGCGACAATCACCGGCTGCGCGCGGCTGTCCCAATCGCGCGCCCATCACGCTCCTCTCCGCCTTGTCCTCCACCTCACTGCCCGCCGCTCCCGACCTGATCCTGCGGGAGGTATTCGGCTACGAACACTTCCGTGGTCCGCAGGAAGCCATCGTGCGCCACGTCATCGCGGGCGGAGATGCGCTGGTGCTCATGCCCACGGGTGGCGGCAAGTCGCTGTGCTACCAGATTCCGGCCATCGCGCGCCAGCGCGCCGGCCAGGGCATCACCGTGGTGGTGTCGCCGCTCATCGCACTGATGCACGACCAGGTGGGCGCGCTGCGCGAGGCCGGCGTGGAGGCCGATTTCCTGAACTCCACGCTCGACTGGCAGCAGACGCAGGACGTCGAGCGCCGCATGGCGCGCGGCGAGGTGACGCTGCTGTACGCCGCGCCCGAGCGCGTGACCACGCCACGCTTCCTCGAACTGCTGCAGCGCCTTCATGAGGCGGGCCGCCTGGCCCTGTTCGCCATCGACGAGGCGCACTGCGTGAGCCAGTGGGGCCACGACTTCCGCCCCGAGTACCGCGCGCTCACCGTGCTGCATGAGCGTTTCGCGCGCGTGCCGCGCATCGCGCTCACGGCGACGGCCGACGCGCTCACGCGCGAGGACATCGTCGAGCGCCTGCAGTTGCAGGACGCGCGCCACTTCGTCAGCAGCTTCGACCGGCCCAACATCCGCTACACCATCGTCGAGAAGAAGGACGCCTCGCTGCAACTGCTGCGCTTCATCGAGCGCGAGCACGCCGGCGAGGCCGGCGTGGTGTATTGCCAGTCGCGCAAGCGGGTCGAAGAGATCGCCCACATGCTGGCCGACGCGGGCCTGAACGCCCTGCCCTACCACGCGGGCCTGGACGTCGCCGTGCGGCAGACACACCAGGACCGTTTCCTGCGCGAGGACGGCATCGTGATGGTGGCCACCATCGCGTTCGGCATGGGCATCGACAAGCCCGACGTGCGTTTCGTCTGCCACCTCGACATGCCCAAGAACATCGAGGGCTACTACCAGGAAACCGGCCGCGCCGGCCGTGACGGCGGGCCGGCCGACGCCTGGATGACCTACGGCCTGCAGGACGTGGTCAACCAGCGCCGCATGATCGACGAGAGCCCGGCCGGCGAAGAATTCAAGCAGGTCATGCGCGGCAAGCTCGACGCGCTGCTGGGCCTGGCCGAGGCCATCGACTGCCGGCGCGTGCGCCTGCTGGGCTACTTCGGCGAGACCTATGGCGAAGGCCCGCCTGCGCTGACCGGAGACACTGGCCATGCACCGACGGGCGAAGCCCGCCTGCGCTGCGGAAATTGCGACAACTGCCTGAACCCGCCGGCCGTCTGGGACGGCACCGATGCGGCGCGCAAGCTGCTCTCCACCATCTACCGCGTGCAACAGAAGAGCGGCATCACCTTCGGCTCGGGCCACGTGATGGACATCGTTCGCGGCAAGAAGACCGAGAAGGTGGCGCAGCACGGCCACGACCAGCTCTCCACCTTCGGCATCGGCGCCGAGTTCAGCGAGACGCAGTTGCGCGGCGTGCTGCGGCAGCTCATTGCCATCGGCGCGGTGGCGGTGGACCCGGAAGCCTTCAACACGCTCACGCTCACCGAGGGATCGCGCGCCGTGCTCAAGGGCGAGGTCGCAGTGCGTCTGCGCGAATCCGTCTCCCAGCCCGCCGGCCGGTCAGGCCGCAACTCGCGGTCGGGCAGCGGCAAGGGCACGACCTCGGCGGCCGCGGCCTCGCTCGACGCCGACGGGCTCAAGCGCTTCGAGGCGCTGCGCGCCTGGCGCTCGGAAGTCGCGCGCGAGCACAACCTGCCGGCCTATGTGATCTTCAAGGACGACACGCTGGCCGGCGTGGCCTCGCTCGCGCCCACCACGCTCGACGAGCTCTCGGGCGTGAGCGGCATCGGCGCCAAGAAGCTCGAGGCCTACGGCGAAGAAGTCCTGCGGGTTGTCAGCACCGTCTGAACCTGCACAGCAAGGCCAGAACTCTAGACGAAGCCCATGCCGCGCGATTCCCGCACCTCGGGCTTGATGCGGTGCTCGGCCTCCAGCTGTTCGGCGAATTCCTCCGCCAGCAGGTTCTCGCCGAGGATGTCGGCCTGCCGCTTGACGGCGGCGAAGTCGCCGGGGCACAGCTGATCGAGCTTTGCCAGCCGCAGTCGCAGCGATTCGGTGAAGGCCGACGCATCGCCGGACAGCGCCTCATGCACGAACATGCGTTCGCGCTGCTCATGCGTGAGCGGGCTGAACCGGATCTTGAAGGTGAAGCGCCGCAGCGCCGCCTGATCGATGCGCTCCATCAGGTTGGTGGTGCACACGAAGATGCCGCGGAAACGCTCCATGCCCTGCAGCATCTCGTTGACCTCTGTGACTTCGTAGTTGCGCTGCGCGCCGCGCCGGTCCTGCAGGAAGCTGTCGGCCTCGTCGAGCAGCAGCACGGCCTGCTCGGCCTCGGCGTCGCGGAACATCGCCGCCATCTGCTGTTCGGTCTCGCCGACGAATTTGCTCATCAGATCGCTGGCCTGCCGGATCATGAGCGGGCGCCCCAGCGCCTGCGCGATGTGCTCGGCCAGCGCGGTCTTGCCGGTGCCGGGCGCGCCGTGAAAGCACAGCGTGCCGTGGCCGCGCGCGCGCAGCGCCTCGACGATGCGGGAGACGGGAAAGCGGCTTTCGACATTGAGCATGTCGAGGTCGTAGGTGGTGACCGTCGGGCGCACGCCGCGCGCCTCGCCGCGCGAGCCCAGCGCCAGGTCGGCGTTGCGCAGTTGCCGCTCAATCAGCGCTTCGGTGGTGGCCGCGTCCGAAGCACCCTCGCGCGCCAGGCCCGCGAAGCGCAGCGCGGTGCGGATCTGCGCCGGCGTGAGGCCGCGCCGCTCGGTGAGCTTGGCGACGAAGGGCTCGGACACACTCACGCCGTCCAGCGCGCGCCGTACCAGTTGCTCGCGCGCGCCGGGCGGCGGCGACTTGAGTTCGAGGTGATAGGCGAAGCGGCGGCGGAACGCCGGGTCGATCTGCTCGATGCGGTTGGTGACCCACAGCGTGGGCACGGGGTTGGATTCGAGGATCTGGTTGACCCAGGCCTTGCCGCTGACCGAATGGCCGACCGGCTGCGCCACCTGCTCGGCGCGCGCCATGAACTGTGCGGCCTCGTTGCTGATGGGCGGAAACACGTCTTCCACCTCGTCGAACAGCAGCGCGGCCTGCGCGCTGCCCTTGAGGAACACCTGCGCGATCTGCAGCGAACGGTAGCGGTCGCGGCCCGACAGCGAGTTGCCATCTCGGTCGGCGTACTCCACCTCGAACAGCTCCAGCCCGGCCGCCTGCGCGACCACTTTCGCCAGCTCGGTCTTGCCGGTGCCGGGCGGACCGTAGAGCAGCACGTTGACACCGGGCTCCTTGCGGGCGACCGCATTGCGCAGCAGCGTGCACAGCACCTGCGCGTCGTCGGCGACGAAGGAGAAATCGGAGACGGCGAGCGTGCTCTTGGCCGAAGGACGCGTGAACACCGCCATCAGTTCGCTCTCGTCGCGGTACTCGCGCATGAGCACGGGCGGCAGCTTCTCGCTCACCTTCATCAGGTCGGCCAGGTCGGTGATGTTGTGCTCGGAGATCAGGTTCTCGACCAGGCCGATGCGCTCCAGCCGCGAGCCCGCGCGCAGCGCCTCGCCCACCTCCCCCGGGTTGACGCCTGCCACTTCGGCGATGGCAGCGTAGGCCTCGGGTGCGTTGCTGACCTTGAACTCCACCAGCAGCGAGCGCAGGTCGCGCTGGTAGCGCGCCAGCGTGCCGTAAAGCAGCAGTGCCCGCTCGGCACGGTTGAGCTGCAGCAGACCCGAGAGCGAATCGATGTTCTTTTCGACGCGCGTGGACTGCTTCTTGAGCGCCTGCGTGAGCCAGGTGCCGGTGGCGGACAGCACGGCCAGCAGGTCGCGCGGGCTGTCCTTGGCGTATTCGTCGAGGTAGAAAAACAGCGTGCCTTCTTCGTATGGGCCGCGCCAGACACCGAAGCGGTCGAGGAATTCCCGTGCATCGAGCGCCTCGTGGCCGCGCCAGAGGTCGTTGCCCTGGCAACGGCGCGAGAGGAAGATGCGCAACCGCGCCAGCACGGGCGCGGGCCAGGCCAGGTGGCGACCTGCCAGTGACAGCAGTCCGTTGAGGTCTCGCCGCACATTGAACTTGGAGCCCTGCTTGGCCGCCAGCGTGAGCACGAAGTGCGAACACATGAGGTCGAGCACGGGCGCGCCCTGCAGCCCCGGCGAGGGCAGCGGCTGACCGCGCGACGAAGGCGCGGCGACTTCCGGTGCTGAGCGTCTGGCCATGCAGTGACTCCTGGGAGACTCGAAGCGATGCCACCATAACGCAGGAGCAAGACCATGGGAAGACGCTGGTTGACAATTCCGCCGCGCGGTGGGGTTGCCCACCGCAGCCGGACGGGGACAATGGCCGACATGATCGGATTGCATGACATCGAAGCCGCCGCCGCGCGCGTGGCGGGCCATGTGGCGGACACGCCATTCGTCGAATCGCAGACGCTGTCGCAGGTGACGGGCGCACGCATCTTCCTCAAGTTCGAGAACCTGCAGTTCACCGCATCGTTCAAGGAGCGCGGCGCGTGCAACAAGCTGTCGCAGCTGGCGGCCCAGGAGGCCGCGCGCGGCGTGATCGCCATGTCGGCCGGCAACCACGCCCAGGGCGTGGCCTATCACGCGCAGCGGCTGGGCATTCACGCCACCATCGTCATGCCGCGATTCACGCCAGGTGTGAAGGTGGAGCGCACGCGCGGCTTCGGCGCCGAAGTGGTGCTGCACGGCGACACGCTGGACGAGGCGCGCGCCCACGCGCTGGCGCTGGCCGAGGCGCGCGGCCTGGTGTTCGTGCATCCGTACGACGACGAGGCCATCATCGCCGGCCAGGGCACGGTGGGGCTGGAGATGCTGCGCGCCCAGCCCGACCTCGACACCCTGGTGGTCGCCGTGGGCGGCGGCGGGCTGATCGCCGGCATGGCCACGGCGGCGCGCGCGCTCAGGCCGGACATCGAGATCGTGGGCGTGCAGACTTCGCGCTTTCCGGCCATGGTCAACGCCATCCAGGGCCGTTCGCTGCCGCAGGGCACGAGCACCATTGCCGAGGGCATCGCCGTCGGCACGCCGGGGCGGCTCACACGCGAGATCGTCGCCGAGCGCGTGAACGACCTGCTGCTGGTGGACGAGGGCGACATCGAGCAGGCCATCGTGATGCTGCTGGAGATCGAGAAGACACTGGTGGAGGGTGCCGGCGCGGCGGGCCTGGCTGC